>DATAOM010000261.1:0-7191 GCA_036265775.1 Ktedonobacterales bacterium
TCCTGCTCCGCCCGCAGGATCTCCGGCGTGACCAAAGCTCCCTCGCCCACTATCGTCATGGGAGGTACGAAGTCTGGCGTGATGCGCACCAGCAGGAGGGAGCGTCCAAACATATTCGCCAGGTCAATCGCATAGGGCAGCGCACGCTCGGCCAGCTCTCCACCATCCAGTGGCAGGATCACCGCTGCGCCCGGCAGCTTGAGGATATCTTCCACGCCTGTCTCGGCGGTCCGTTCCGGCCAGATCAGCAAGGGCGCAGCGGCGTTGGTCACCAGCTTCGCGGTGATGCTCGGATGCGTGAGCGAATCCAGACCGTGGCGCACATGCGGCGTCAAGACCATCAGGTCCGTCTGCGTGTACTTCGCCGCATCGAGAATTCCGCCCTCGGCGCTATCGAACTCCAGCAGGTAGTGCGCGTCAACCGTGTCGGAGCGCAGGCGCGCCGCCAGTTGGTCAAGCTCGGCGCTGGTCGCGTGCAGCGCATTGCTCTCCGGCATCCGAGAATGTGCGCGCACCAGTGTCACGTCGAGCGGCCCATAGGCCGCCAGCAGGCGGACCAGCGCGATGACCTGAGGTTCCTGGGCGGCGCTCTCGACGGGGAACAGAATTCGCCTGAACATGTTTCGTCTCCTTTCATCGCCGCGCGAGTTACGAGAGAGACCTCCGCCGGGCGAGACAGAGGGAACCTCTCATCGTCCTGTCTTGCCTGCCATCTCCCTGGTCCACCAACACCCCTCCGCTAATTCAACGCCGCGACCGCCTCACGCTTCTTGATCGGAATCGCCACCGGCTTCTCCCGCTCGGTCTTCGCGATGCGGAGCGTGAGCAGGCCATGCTCGTAGGCTGCGGTGACCTTCTTGGGGTCGAGCGTCATCGGCAGCTCGATCACACGAACAAACTCGCCCACAGAACGCTCGCGGCGCAGGTAGACGCTCTCTTTGCCGGGCTTCTCGTCGCGCGGCTCTTTGCGTTCCTCATGATGGGCGCGGATCGTGAGCGTGTCGCCTAGGGCGGTCACCTCGATCTCCTCTGGCTTGAAGCCTGGGAGCGCGGCCTCCACCACATAGGCGTCCTCAGTCTCCAGCAGATCGAGCGGGAAGGCGCGTCCGGTAAACCACGGCTCGATGCGTCCCAGCCCAACCATGCTCTCTTCCAGCAGCCGGTTCATTACCTCGCGTAGCGGCGTCATTGGCTCCAACGTGTCGTGTTTGACGATGTCTTTCTTCGGTTCTGGCATATGCGACCCCTTTCTGGCGAAGCTCTGATCGTGCGCTGCTCCGCCATCGAGGAGTATCGCTCGTCCGCCTCACGTCCACGTCAACGATGCGCGCGCATCTATCACAGCGACGCCACACTTACCACCCGCTCAACGAAAGTTCTCATACCTATAAGGCGACTCTCATCGCACCTCCGAAAAGCGTCTTCAAAGGGAATATCTTGTGTCGCGCCTGTCCGTCACGGCGCACAAAGCACTGACCTTAGCTGCAGTTTTCGCCATTGGGCGAAGGTGTGACATCCGCAACCTTCCTTCTCCTCGCCAACATCAATCGCTGCGCCAGCTTGCGCATTTTCGTCGCATGGTACACGAGAGGTTGCCGACATCACCGCACCTTCAGCCCCGCTTGGTTCCAACCTGTAGGACCTGTTCTGGGCCGGGGTCTGCACGGCGAGGACAAAGTAGCGCTATACGTGTGCGATGAGAGGAATGTGTGCACGCTCGAGCCGGTGCGCCACGCTTACGGTTGCAGCTCCAGAGAGCTCGTGTGGCCAGCAGACAGTTGCGTCAAACGGGGCCACGTCGACAGCCCTGAGCATCGGGGGTCCAGCAGAAAAATAAAAGGAAGCGTGATGGAGTATGACCATGTATCGGTAGCGTCACCGAACACAACGAAATCCACATCATGCGGGAGACTGAACGGCGTGTACCTCAATACAGGTGAATACTCCCCCGCATAAATGCGGGAGCTTCTAGGAGCAAGCCCCAAGGTGTGTAGCCCCACACCTAAAATATTCAAACTAGCGTTGAGGTCTCGGTCTAGCGCGACGCCGCAACAGGGACATGCATAGGTCCGATCAGCGAGAGTGAGGTCCGTCTTCCGATGTCCACAGCGAGAGCAATCCTGAGAGGTGTAGGCAGGATTCACGGCGACATAACTCCGACCGGCCCATGCTGCCTTGTACGAGAGAAGGTCCGCGAACTGGCTCCACGCCGCGTCATGGATGCTCTTAGCGAGACAATGGTTATGGACCATGCGATTGACCGACAGGTCTTCTACCGCGATCAGGTCAAATTGATTGACGATGCGACGGCTATGCTGATGCGTAAAATCACCGCGTCGCCAGGCGATGCGTTCATGGACGCGTGCGACCACATGCCGGTGTTTGGCGCGCGCTGGCGTCCCCTTCTCCAACTTCCTGTGCGCACGCTGTACCTTGGCGAGTGCCCTTTCCTCACAACGGAAGAAGCGCTGGTCGGCAATTTCCTCACCTGTCGAGAAGGTGGCGAAAGTCTTCAAACCTACATCAATGCCCACCCGCTGCCCTGTCTCTGGCAAGGGAGAAGGCTCGGCGCACTCACACGAGAAGCAGATATATCACTTCCCCGTGCTGCTGCGGCTGACAGTTGCCGTCTTTGGCGTGCCTTCCATTGGGCGATGCAGGATGATCTTGACTTCACCAACCCCATACAACCGCACCCGCCGCTCAGCCGGGTCCAACTTGCAGCCCAAGGGAACTTGGGGATAGGTGACGCTGGCATAGCGTCCCTTCCCGCGAAAACGTGGATAGCCCGGCGTCTCACCCGTTCGTACGCGGCGAAAGAATGCTTGGAAGGCAAGGTCAATGCGTACCGCCACGTTCTGCAACACCTGCGACTGAACGTTTCCCAACGTAGGCCGGGCGGCTTTGAGGGCGGGCAAGGTCGCCTGCTGATCGTACAGCCGCAGCGATTCTTGCCGTTGCTCCCACGCGTCGCGCCGCGCAGCCAGCAACTCGTTGTACAGCCAGCGACATTCCTCTATTTGTTGGTCGAGGAGACGCTGCTGTTGCTTGTGCGGGTATAGACGGTACTTGAACGTCTTACGCATGCTGTCAATACTGCTTAAAGCGTGCGGGTTGTCAAACGAGATGGGCCATTCATCCCCAGGCTAAAGCCGAGGGGCTTTCTGGCACTTTTCTGTAAGCATCTGACGCAGATCTACACCGATCACCGCCAGTCCTGCGGTGAACGTGATCATCTAACGCTCTCCATTTTTCGTGATGGCCCATCTGGTCATGTAGGCGCGCCGTTTGTCGGACGTAGGGGAGGATGCGCTGGCGGTTTCGATCCTAGCGCCATGCGCTGCTCGCCACTCGTCGCATGATGTCGCTGTGACGCTGGCTGCAGAATTGAGCAGAAATTGTGATCGTAGCGAGTTACCCTGCAAACGGATTGAGCCCGTAGTCATTTGTAGTTGGTCAAGGAGGAGCGCCATGAACGCGTTCGCGAGGTCCTTGCAGCTTACGAAACGGTTGTCGGCACTCGCGCACCCAGCGGCGTTTCCATTCGGCTTGCCACCTGATGAGCCGATCGTGACGATTCAGACGCACGCCTCGGCCGTATTGCTCGCCGGCGATCGCGCCTACAAGCTCAAAAAGCCAGAGAACTTTGGCTTCTTCGACTATTCGACGGCTCATGCGCGTCGCCACTTCTGCATGGAAGAGGTGCGGCTGAATGCGCGTCTCGCTCCCGGCATCTATCTCGGCGTCGCGCCGGTTATAGAGCACCAGGACGGCAAAGTCTCCTTTGCGGACACCTGCTCGCTCGATTCGGTTCCACAGCCGGGAGAGCTGGTGAAGGGTGGGCGTGTGCTCGACTTCGCCGTCGTCATGAGGCGACTGCCTGAGGAGGCGACGCTTGAGGCGCGGGTGCGCTCTGGGAGAGTAACGGCAGGCATGTTGCGAGAAGTCGCCGCGCGTATTGCAGCATTTCATGCGTCGAGCGAGACCAGCGAGTATATCGCCAGCTTCGGTCGTACCGACGTGATCGCAAATAATTGGCGCGAGAACTTTGACCAGATGCGCCCCTATGTCGGACGCTCTCTCGATCAAGTCACATTCGACCGCATTAAGCGCTGGATTGACCAGGCGCTGGCTGGACACGCGAAGCTTTTTGCGACTCGCGTTCGCGAGGGGCGTGTGCGGGACTGCCACGGTGACTTGCGCCTGCAGCACATCTACGCCTTCGATGAGCCTGCGTCCGAGCTGCAGAGACTGGAGATCATTGACTGTATCGAGTTCAACGAGCGCTTCCGCTACAGCGATGTCGCCGCCGAGGTCGCCTTTCTCACAATGGAGTTGGACGCCGCCGGCAGATCAGATCTCGCACGCGTCTTCGTAGACGCCTACGTGGAGAAGTCGGGCGACGCCGGACTGCGCGAGTTGCTTTCCTTCTACTCGTGTTATCGCGCCTGCGTGCGTGGCAAGGTGCGCTCATTCGAACTCGACGAGCCAGAGGTATCGGAGGCCGAGCGTGAGGCGGCGCGACAGGAGGCCCAGGCGCTCTTCCAGCTCGCGGCGAGCTACGCGAGCGGTCCGACTGGCCCAGTGGTCCTCATGGTGGGTGGCCTGATGGGCTCTGGGAAGAGCACGCTGGCGATGATACTAGCACAAGATCTGGGCTGGGAAGTCATCTCCTCCGACGTCACCCGTAAGCGTCTCCTCGCCGAGCAGCGCGCTGCGGCAAGCAACATGGCGTCGGAAGCGTTCGGCGCGGGCGCCTATGAGAAAGGATGGACCAATCGCACCTACGCGGCGCTGGTGCGCGCCGCCCGCTCCCAAGTTTCTGAAGGTCACTCAGTGATCCTCGATGCGACATGGTCCAGCAGCGTGTACCGTCGCCGCGCGGCGATGATGGCCATGAAACATGGTGCGCGAGCGGTCTTCATGGAGTGCGTCTGTCCACGTGAGGTCGCGCTAGAGCGGCTCACACGCCGTTGGCAGGCGAAAGCGAGCGGTCTTCTGGTAGCGGGCGCCCCATCTGCTGCCTCTGATGGCCGACCCGATCTCTATGACGCCCAAGCTGCCCATTGGCAGCCATATGCTGGCGACGTAGAATCTCCACTGGCATACCATGCGCTCGACACGACGCCAGCTGTCACTGTGACCACCGAGGAAGCGCTGAACGCTCTTGAGGTTGCACACCGCATGTGTAGCTTGATGTGTAGCTTGGCACGATCGTGAGATGCGTAGCGCAGGCTTGTGCTGAGGATGTATCAGCAAGCGCCTTCGCAGCAGATGTGCATGGCGCTCACAGAGGGACAGTGATTAGGCCAGGCAGAGGATGCGCAAACTAAGACGAGTAGCCGTCTTGACGAGCGGCGGAGACGCTCCAGGCATGAACGCTGCCGTGCGCGCGGTGGTTCGCAACGCTGCTGCGCGTGGCATTGAGACCTATGGTGTTTCTGACGGCTACGCCGGGCTGATCGCCGGGCGCTTGCGGCGCCTCGATGATCGGAGCGTCGGCGGCATCCTCCATCGGGGCGGAACGATCCTTGGCACGGCGCGCTGTCGCGAGTTTTGCACGTCCGAGACACAACAGCGCGCCATCGCGGAACTCGAACGCCGCCAGATCGGCGCGCTTGTCGTCATCGGCGGCAATGGCTCGCAGCAGGGCGCAGCTGCGGTTGATGCGCAAGGCTTCCCAGTTGTCGGCGTCGCCTCCACTATTGACAATGATCTGCCTGAGACCGAAGTCACCATTGGTTTCGATTCGGCGCTCAATACCGCAACGACCTACATTGATCGTCTAAAAGACACCGCCACATCACACCATCGCGCCTTTATTGTCGAGGTGATGGGGCGCAAGTCTGGCTATCTCGCCCTACTCAGCGCCATCGCTACCGGCGCCGAACTCGCTGTTGTGCCAGAGCGTGAGGTCACACTGGAAGCCATCGCCGAAGATGTGCAGGCGGCTTATGCGCGCGGCAAGGCACACTACATCATCGTCCTCGCGGAGGGCGCGAGGACGACCGCCACGGAGTTGGCCGAGTATCTATGTCAGCATCCAAGCGGCTTTGAGGCGCGCATCACTGTTCTCGGCCACGTCCAGCGTGGAGGATCTCCAACCGCACGCGATCGGTTGTACGCGAGCCTCTTCGGCGCGGCCGCCATTGAGGCGTTAGCGCGCGGTCAGCATGGTATCTTTATCGGTTGGCGCAAAGGCGCCATCGCCGAGCTATCTCTTGGGACTCTGAATGAGACTGCGACCAAGGTCACGCCGGACCTGCTCACACTTGCCGATGTCTTGGCGCGCTAGACGATAGCAACTTCGTGTGGATCCCTCTCGCTTCTTGAGGCGTTGAGGCTACCAATGAAACAGCGTCGTAGCGCATGCTGCTCTCACATCAGCAGATGCAGCGCATGGGCGGCGCGCTCCAGTTCTTCACGAAACTGCGGGGCCGCGATGTCAATGAGCGCGCGAGCGCGTTCAGCCAGGTCCCGTCCATGCAGTGAGGCGACGCCATACTCGGTCACGACGTAGTGAACGTGCGCGCGCGAAGTAGTGACGCCCGCGCCGGGCGCGAGGACCGGCATGATGCGCGAGACCCGTCCATCCACCGGCTCAAGCGCCCCATCAAGCACGGACGCCGTTCGGGCAGGAGCCGTGGCTGGTAATGCGATGATGGGTCGTCCGTGGGCGGCGAGCGCAGCGCCACGCATGAAGTCCATCTGGCCGCCCACGCCGCTGTAGATCCGCGCGCCAATGGACTCCGCGCAGACCTGTCCGGTGAGGTCCACCTGAATGGCGCTGTTCACCGCCACCATATGCTCGAACCGCCGGATACGGCTGGTATCGTTGGTGTAGTCAGCGGAGCGGAGCTCCACCGACGGATTGTCGTCGATAAAGTCGAGCAGCCTGCGCGAGCCAATCACAAAGCTGGCGACGATCTTCCCACGGTCAACGGCCTTGCATGCGCCGGTGATCACGCCCCGCTCGACGAGATCGAGCACGCCGTCGGAGAACATCTCGGAGTGGACGCCCAGATCGCGGCGATCAGCGAGCGCCCGAAGCGTCGCGTCGGGGATCGCGCCAATACCAAGCTGGAGCGTCGCGCCATCCTCGATGAGGGTGGCGACCTGTTCGCCGATCTGCGTGTGTATCTCGTCGGACTGCGCGCGCTCGACGGTGTAGAGCGGCTCATCCCAGCGCAC
>DATAOM010000262.1:0-5098 GCA_036265775.1 Ktedonobacterales bacterium
AGAAGGGCAATTGCACCGGATTCTCGATGACGTTGGTGAACTGCTGGCCGAGATCCTCATGCCCAGCGTGCAGATCCACGTCGAAGAGCGCCTTCGCCACAATGCGCAGCGTCAATTCCTGCATCTCACGCGCGATGTCACGCTCCTCGCCGATCTGCCAGCCGTCGAGCATCTCGCTGGTGTGCTGGACCATGATGCCGGCGTAGCTATCCACGCGCTTCTTGTGAAAGGCGGGCTGGACGAGGCGGCGCTGCTGGCGATGAAAATCGCCGTCGGTAGTCAGCAGGCCATCGCCGAGCAGGCGAGTCAGATTTCCCGCGAACTCGCGGTTAGTGAAGTTGCGCGGCTGTTCAGTGAGGAAGTAGCGCACGTGCTCTGGCCGCGAGAAGAGAATCACTGGCTGCGCGCCCATATGAATGGTCGCCGCTTCACCATACGACCGCGCCACCGATGTCACGAAGTTCAGCGGGTTGGCGCGAAACTGGAAGAGGTTGCCGGCAAAGGGCATACCCTCTGGTCCAGGTGGCAGCGTTTGCCGGTGGGAGCGATGAGAGGCGGGCGCTGAAGATGCAGTTGCGCCACTGCCTGATATGCTCGCTCCGTTTGCTGCGCGATTCGACCCTGTCGATGGCGATTCGCTGACGATCTCGCTCACGGCTGGCTCCTCGTCTATGCTCGTTTAGCGTGCGGCGGCGTGCAAAGCGGTGTCTACCATCACTTTGCTGTAGTGTACTCTGCCCTACCAGGCACGGGCAACGAACAATCTGGGACATCTGGCAGGTAATGCTTTGCTGCTGCGTAATCTACACGATCTGGCGCATTGGGCGCGCTATAAGTTACCATCCGAGTGTCACGAGCAGCCAGCCCTGGCGCATGATCCCAGAGAACTACAGAGAGGATTGCCATTCATGACCATGCCCAAACCTCATAGCGGTCGGCCCCGTGTTGGCCTGATGCTACCCATCAGCGAAGGCCAGATGGACGGCGGAGTCGCGCGCTGGACGGATATACTGGCGATGGCGCAGACGGCTGAGGCGGTGGGCTTCGACTCGCTCTGGCTGGCCGATCACTTCATCTATCGATTTCCGGGTGAAGAGGAGTCGGGTCCCTGGGAGGCGTTCACCATTCTCGCGGCGCTCGCGGCGGCGACGAAGCGCGTGCAGATTGCGCCACTGGTGGCTGCCACGAGCTTCCGCGAGCCAGCGCTGCTTGCCAAGATCGCCGACACCATGGACGAGGTCAGCGGTGGGCGATTCATCCTCGGGCTGGGCGCGGGATGGAACCAGCCTGAATATACCGCCTTCGGCTATCCCTACGATCACCTCGCCAGCCGCTTCGAGGAGGCGCTGACGATCATCACAGGAATGCTTCGCGGCGAGCACGTCACCTTCCAGGGACGTTACTACCAGGTCGAGGACGCATTCCTGCGCCCACGTGGACCGAGCGACCGTGGCCCGCGTATCCTGATCGGAGCCAAGCAGCCACGCATGTTGCGCCTCGTCGCCCAGCACGCCGACGCCTGGAACACCGCATGGCCCGTCGAGCCTCAGATGCTGAGCGCCGCCTGGAATAACATGCTCGCTGCTTGTGAAGCGGTCGGACGTGACCCGGCGACGCTTGAACTTACGGTAGGCACGGTGGCGCAACCTCTCGGCCCAGGTGAGTCGGCTGAGCCAAGCGATTCGGTGATTATTGGCTCTCCTGAAGAGGTGGCGAAAGTGCTGATGTCGTTTGGCCAGTTGGGCGCAAGCCATCTGGTCGTCAACGCCAGGCCGCGCACCGTTGCGGGCGTCGAGCGCTTCGGCGAAGTCATCCGCCTGATGGACCAGATGGCATAGCAAGGTCCTGTCTGAACACAAATAGAGAGCGGACGCGATACACTTCGCGTCCGCCCCTGTTCAATAGAGCCAACTGCCCTATTGCGCAGTCGTCGTTGGCGTCTGCGCGCCGTGCGGATGCCCTGGGCCGCGCCCGCCAGGGAATCCAACGTGCGCCGGAATGATCTTTACCGTCTCGGCGTTCAGGCTGCCATCGCTCGCCGTTGTGCCTTCCGCCTGAATGTTCGCGCCAACCTTGAGGTCGCTTGCGGTGGCGGGAGACTCCGCCGGACCCGATGTTCCGAACGTCACCGAGGTGATCTTCGTGCTGGCGCTCAGGTGAATCGTCTGCGTCCCGCCGCGATTCTGCACGGTGATCGTCGAACCATTTACCGCCGTGATCTGTCCGCCTGCGTGTGGCAGGACGATCTGCACCGCCTCCGCCTGCAAGCTGCCATCGCTATTCTTCGTGCCAGCCGCCGCAATCTCGCCGCCGACTGTCACCGCGCTCAGGCTCGACGTCTGGCCAGCGCGTGAGAAGGTCGTACTGGAAGTCGTGTGGATGACCTGCGTGCTGCTCGTATTGCGCTGATCCTGGATGGTGATGTCGTTTCCATTGATCGCCGTCACCTTACCATGCGCGCCGGCCACCGCAACGTCGATACGCGTCGCCGTGACACTGCTGTCGCTATTGCGTGTCCCCTGGACGCGAATGGCCGTGCCTGTGGTCAGCGCGCTGCGGTCAATCGTCTTGCCAGCGCGGAAGTATTGCGTGCTGCTCGTCGTCTTGACGGTGACGGCGGTTCCATCGGCGCGCTTGGTCGCGAAGCTGTCGCTGGCGACGCTCGTGATGGTGAGCGGGCCACGCCCCTTACCGGGGCCGTGATCGCCAAAGCCGCCATTCAGGCCAAAACCGCCGTTCTGCGCCTGTTGCGCGCCAAACGCCTGGGCAAGTTGTGGTCGCGCCAGTGAGCCTATCAGCACGCCTGCGCCGAGCACTGCCAGAAGCGCGAGCGCCCCGCCGCCAATCAGCGCCCAGGTTGGTATGCGGCGTCGTTGTGGCTCAGGAGCGGGCAGTTGCGGCGCGGTATCTGGTGGAAAGTACCCCTCATCCATGAATCATTCTCTCCCTCATCCGAAGCGTCTCGGCGGTCGGCAGAAATCTACTCGTTCCCAGTTTCGATCATAGTACGGTCGAATGAGGAGACAGTAAGAAGTTTATGTGAAAACTCACAGACAGTTTCAATGTTCGGCTCAGAATATGGATAGGCGCGGCGCTCCACATGTCTTATGATATCTCATGCTTGTGGGGCGCTATGCTGGGAGTCCCGAGCGCCGTGCGAGTGGGCGCATCTGAGCGGTAGACGAGCCAGATCAGCAGCGGCTGGAGTGGCAGTCGCGCAAGCAGCAGCGTCAGAATCAGCGGCGAGTCGCCATTCGCGAAACCGTTTACCGCCATCTGGATATTCGCCGGAAACACCGCAATGAGCAGCGCGATCAGGCCATAGCGGGCGACACGGCGCGTTGGTGGAAAGAGAAGCCCAATCCCACCGGCGATCTCGGCGACCCCGCTCACGAGAACAAGCCCGGAGGGATAGGGGAGATACGGCGGCATCATGGGCAGATAGACGCTTGGGCGGACCAGGTGAACGATCCCTGACCCGATGAACAGCGCAGCCAATGCCCCACGCAGCGGTCCTCCGCGCTGCCTATTCCGGCGCATCAGTGTATTTGCAGTCATCGCAGTTGCGCCGCTACATCATGCTGATGCCGCCATCTATGGCGATGGTCTGGCCAGTGATGAAGCCCGCCTCCGGAGAGCACAAGAAGGCGATGGTCGCCGCGACTTCCTCCGCGGTTCCGAAGCGGCCCAACGGCGTCAGCTTCAAGTAATGGTCGCGCCACTCATCGCCGAGCGCCGAGGTCAGTTCAGTCGGGACAAAGCCTGGCGCCACCGCGTTGGCTGTAATGTTGCGGCTGCCTACCTCACGCGCGATGGACTTCGTGAGCGCGATCAGCCCCGCCTTTGATGCCGCGTAGTTCGCCTGCCCCATCTGCCCCGTCAACCCGGAGATGGATGAGACATTCACGATACGCCCCCAGCGCGCCTTCATCATCGAGCGCATCGCCATCTTCGAGCAAAGGAAGCCTGACCGCAGGTTCGTGGCGATCACCTGATCGAACTGCTCGGCGCTCATGCGCAGGAGCAACTGGTCGCTGGTCGTGCCGGCGTTGTTGACCAGAACCGTGATTGGGCCGAGCGCTGACTCGATCTCCTGCCCCATGCGCGTCACATCATCTTCCTGGCTGACGTCAGCCTGCGCGGCGATGGCGCGTCTGCCGAGCGCCGCGATCTCGGCGGCCACAGCTCGCGCTCCCGTCTCATCGCTGCGATAATTCACCGCAACATCGGCGCCCATCTGCGCCAGCCGCAGCGCCGTCGCGCGACCGATGCCACGACTGCTTCCGGTTACCAGCGCTACACGACCCGCGAGTGGAAGTGTCTCGGTGGCCTGGCCGTCTGCCATGCTGCTCTCCTTTATCTGGATGGTTTCACGGTATCGTGCGAATGTCTCTGGCGCCGATCAGTCCAACCGCAGCGTGCGCAGGAACGCCTTGACGCCTGGAGCGAGGTCGGGACGCTTAAGCGCGTACGCCAGTGAGGTGGTCAGTAACCCAACGGGATCGCCTGTATCGTAGCGCATGCCAGCGAACTCCAGCGCATAGACAGGTTCCTGGCGCAGGAGCAACCGGATCGCGTCGGTCAACTGAATCTCACCGCCCGCGCCAGCCGGTGTCACTTCCAGCGCAGGAAAGATGCCCGGCGAGAATACGTAGCGACCGATCACTACCAGATCGGAAGGCGCCTCGTCAGGATGCGGCTTTTCGACGACATCGCGCATGCGATGCAGCCCCGGCGCCACCGGCCCACCTGGCTCCAGCGTCACCACACCGTAACGCGACACCTGCTCGCGCGGGACACGCATCACGGCCAGCACACTCCCGCCAAATCGCGCTTGCGCCTCGATGAGCTGGCCCAGGCACGGCTGTTCGGGATGATCCACCAGGTCATCGCCCAACATCACACCAAAGGGTTCCGCGCCGACGATATCTTTTGCCACTAGCACAGCATGACCAAGACCCAGCGCTCGCTGCTGGCGCACGAAGCTCAATCTGGCCATGCCCTCGATGCGCGCCAGCTCGTCCAGGCGCGCTCGATCACCCTTGCGCAGCAGCGCCGCCTCCAACTCAGGCGAGACGTCGAAGTGATCCTCGATGGC
>DATAOM010000263.1:0-21330 GCA_036265775.1 Ktedonobacterales bacterium
AAGCGGGCAACACCTGAAGCCGCTGGGCTAACCGGGTTTCCGGAGGCAGGCGTCGAGGGTGGGGTCGGTGATTGGGGTGAAGTCGTAACAAGGTAGCCGTACCGGAAGGTGCGGCTGGATCACCTCCTTTCTAGGGAGTACTTCGGAGGGAAAGGCGACATGTCGCTTCTCCTCTCCGCATTTCTCCTAAGGTCGATCGCGCTGTCGCCATTTCGGTGATTCACCTCGGTGGCGCGGCGTGCTATACTACACACAGGTATCCGAGCCCCGGCTTGTCGAGGCTTTGCTGGTTCCCACTTTTCAGTTGTCTCAGGTGTTCTCGCCTGGGGCGGCTGGCGCGGGCCTGTAGCTCAGTTGGCTAGAGCGCAGTCCTGATAAGACTGAGGTCCCCTGTTCGAGCCAGGGCAGGCCCACCCCGCGTTTTAAGTACCAGAGACCTCTGGGGACGTAGCTCAGTGGGAGAGCATCTGGTTTGCATCCAGAGGGTCAGGGGTTCGAATCCCCTCGTCTCCACCACTATTGCCCCATCTGGGGTATGGGGGTTGACTCAACCGGGCAGTCTCTGGTAAACTTGATTCTGTTATCCGCCTGTACGCGCGGAGGGATTGGTGACTATAGCGGAGGGGACACACCCGTTCCCATCCCGAACACGGTCGTTAAGCTCTCCAGCTCCGATGATACTGCAGGGGCAGCCCTGTGGGAAACTAGGACGTTGCCACTCCCTCCGCGCGCACAGTCGCAGCCCGAAGCTTCACCGCTTCGGGCTTTTTGCTATGTTCTCCTCTAGATTCACTACAAATCCTCGCGCTCTAGGCGTTAAAGCGCCTGAGTAATATAAAGTCCGCACAAGCTGGCATCAACTGCTACCGCTCCCTGATCGTCTGACACATGAGAGTTGAATAGACCTGGTTGGGAGAGGTTCCCATGATTCGAGAGAAGCGTATTGTGTTCGGCGTCTGCGGGGGCATCGCCGCGTATAAGGCCGCCGATGTCGTCAGCAAGCTGCAACAGGCGGGCGCGCTCGTCGACGTGGTGATGACGGCGCATGCGCGCGAGTTCGTCAGCGCGCTCACCTTCTCCGCGCTCAGCCAGCGCCCCGTCTATGATGATCTGTGGGAGCCGACGGGCGAGGCGGCGGCGCGGCATATTGAACTGGGACGCAACGCCGATCTGCTCGTCATCGCGCCCGCGACGGCCAATACCATCGCGCGACTGGCGCATGGTATGGCTGACGATATGCTTACCACCGTCGCGCTGACCTGTCCCGCGCCGCTGCTGCTCGTTCCCGCGATGGAAAGTCATATGTACGAGCATCCCGCCACCCAGGCGAACCTGCGCCTGCTGGTCGAGCGCGGCGCGACGATTCTGCCGCCGGAAATGGGCCATCTGGCGTCGGGCGCGGTTGGCGTCGGGCGCTTCCCAGAGACGGCGACGATTCTGGCGCATATCCGCCGCATGCTGGGTCGAAATGGCGACCTCGCCGGACGGAAGGTGATTGTCACGGCGGGCGGCACGCGCGAGCCGATTGATCCGGTGCGCTACATCGGCAACCGGTCGAGCGGGCGGATGGGCTGCGCGCTGGCGGAAGAAGCGCGTGATCGTGGCGCAGAAGTAATCCTGATCGCGGGCGCGATCAGTGTGGCGCCTCCCGCTGGCGTCGAGTTGATCCATATCGAGACGGCGACCGAATTGCGCGACGCGATCTATGCGGCGCTGCCGGGAGCCGATGCGCTGGTAATGGCGGCGGCGGTGGCGGATTACCGGGTCGAGCATCCGGCGAAGCAGAAGATCAAGAAAGGGTCGGCGGCAGAGCAGCCGGATGGCTCGCTGACGCTGCGGCTGGTTCCCAATCCAGACATCCTGGCCGAACTGGCCGCTGTCGAGGATGGACGCGCGCTGACTCGTGTGGGCTTCGCCGCTGAGACGAACGATCTGGCGGTGAACGCAGCGAAGAAGCTGGCCAAGAAACACCTTGCCCTGCTGGTGGCGAATGACGTCACCAAACAGGGCAGCGGGTTCGGCGTGGAGACGAACGAGGTCACGCTCTTTCACGCCGACGGGCGTATGGAGCCGCTGGCGCTGCTGCCGAAGACCGAGGTCGCCGCCGCGATCTGGGATCGCGTGACGCCGCTGCTGCCAGCGCGCCCAGAAGAGTCTCGCTAGTTCTTCGAGCGTCCCAGGAAATCAAAGAAGGCGGCGATCGCGAAGAAGATCAGTGGGATGATCGCCCAGCCGGAGATCACCCAGAACAGACCGATGCCCGCGATCAGGAAAAGGATTGACGTGATGCGGGACAGGAAGATCGACAGGAAGGATGCCACGACGGCGATGCCGATCAGCAGCAGCCCCCAGCCAACTCGATTCGGGCCAGCGGGCGAATCACCAAAGGCGCCGATGAGGGTGTGGATCGTGCCCCAGAGGACCAGGATGATCAGCGCGAGGAATGAGCCGATCAGCCCAAACGTGAGAACCGTGAACTTGCCGAGCGCGCTGAACATGTCTGTCCTTCCCTTTCGAATGATACCGTAGCCAGATGACGGTGGAGCGCTTATAAAGATGCCGTGCGGCAACCGGCCCTAGCCCCGTGACGGTGAACGATCGAGCCAGGCGAAGAACGCGGCGATGAGGAAGAAGATCAGCGGGATCACCGCCCAGCCAGAGATCACCCAAAAGAGGCCGATGCCGGCAATCAGGAAGAGGATCGAGGAGATGCGGTCGAGGAACAGCGCAAGGATCGAGGCGAGCGCCGCGATACCGACGAGTAAGAGTCCCCATCCAGTGCGCGAGGATGAATCTGTCGTGCCGCCGACCAGGACCGAGGTCAGATGGAACGCCTCCCAGGCGAGAACGATGACCAGCGCAATCGCCGACCCAATCAGGCCGATGATCATTGCCGTGATGCGCCCAAACTCCCGTAGAATGCCCATGATTGCCGTCTCCCCTCGGATGAGCCGTGGCTGGTGTGGCCTGCGGCATGATGAATGAGACGCCGCGCGACGAAGACTCGTACGGGAAAGTCGCGCTCGGCTGCCTGGACTATATGCGCGTGTCGTCTTGATGTCAAGCGAGGATCGGGTTACGCGTCATCGTCGTTAACTGTTGCGGATTGCGATGTGTCGCCGGCTGAGACCTCCAGTGCGAGGCGGTACATCTGGCGGCGCGGCAGTCCAGTGAAACGCGCGACCTCGACAGCAATCTCGCGCACACTCACGCCACTTGCGAGCAAGGTCCGTATACGCTCGATGGCTCGCTGTTCCAGTGTCTCCCCAGTCTCCTGCTCGACCGCAGGCTCCGCCCCAGCGATGACGATGGTGAACTCGCCGCGTGGAGCGTCGCCACGCTCGTATTCAGCACGCAGCGTCGAGAGCCGTCCACGGCGAAAGTCCTCGTGCATCTTGGTCAGTTCGCGCGCCAGCGTCGCCTGGCGGTCGCCCAGCGTGGCCAGCGCATCGTCGAGGCAGGCCAGCAGGCGGTGCGGCGCTTCGTAGAGGATTAGCGTCTCTGGCGCCTGAGCGAACCGCGCCAGCAGCGCGCGCCGGTCGGAGGATTTACGTGGCAGGAAGCCGAGGAAGGTGAACTGATCTGTGGACTGCCCCGACGCAACGAGGGCCGAGATCGCCGCCGAGGGACCAGGAATTGGGAGGACGATGTGCCCCGCCGCCAGCGCCGCGCGCACGAGCGCCAGACCGGGATCGGAGAGCAGTGGCGTGCCGGCGTCCGAGACCAGCGCCACATCGCCTGTCGCCAGCGCCGCCACCACCGCCTCTGTGCGCGCGGGGCCACTGTGCTCGTGATAGCTCGTCAGCGGCGTGGAGATCTCGAAGTGGGTCAGGAGCTTGCGGGTATGGCGCGTGTCCTCGGCGGCGATAAGAGACACTTCACGCAAAATCCTTAACGCGCGTAGGGTGATGTCTTCAAGGTTGCCGATGGGTGTCGCGACCAGAAAGAGGGTCCCCATGCGCGCCTCCCAGGCGCCCTAGCGCCACATGTCGGTATCCAGCGAGATCGTCACCGGGCCGTCGTTGGTGAGACACACCTCCATGTGCGCGCCAAAACGCCCACCCTGCACTGGCGCGCCGAGGCGGCGTAGCTCGTCCATCACGCGCTCGACCAGCGGAGAAGCGACCTCCGGGCTGGCGGCGCCGGTGTAGCCGGGCCTCCGGCCACGGCGCAGGTCCGCGTAAAGCGTGAATTGCGAGATGACCAGCGCGCCACCGCCAACGTCGAGCAGCGAGAGGTTCATCTTACCCTCGGCGTCGGCAAAGATGCGCAGTCCGGCGATCTTTTCGGCTAGCAGCCGCGCTTCGGCCTCGCCGTCCTCCGGCCCGACGCCGACAAGAATCACCAGTCCTGGAGCGGGGTCCAGCCGCCCGATGACCTCACCGTCGACGCTGACCTCACCTGCGGTCGCGCGCTGGAGGATCGCCCTCACGAGTCTTTGCCTGAATCTTTGCTCGCGCTCGCCTTGGAGGCGGAGTCAGTAGATGGAGTGGAAGCGGCAGGAGCGCTGGCAGGCGCGTCAGATTTGGCAGAGGTATCTTTGGCGCCAGAGTCGCCGTTGGCGCCAGCGGTGGACGCCGCAGGAGTCTCGGAGGAGCCGTTCTCGCTTGGCTGTGCGCGAGTCTCGGTCGAGTAGAAGCCGGAGCCTTTGAAGACAACGCCGGTTGCGAAGAGAACGCGATGGATTTCAGCGCCACAGTTTGGGCAGACCGTCAGCGGCTCGTCGCTCATCTTCTGCCAGGTCTCGAACCGATGGCCACAGGTCTTACACAGATACTCATACGTTGGCATCGCCGCGCTTCACCTTCCGAATTGAGATTGCCGTGGTCGCCCCACTGCCCAGGTTCTCACCTCGTTGTGAGGGGATGAACGCCTGTAAAGTTTCCGTAAAGGACGCCCGAGTATAGTATAGCACCGTTGCCGTGAGCATCGGCCGGTATGCGATAAGCGTAGAAATAATGCCGCTTCAGCCGACAAACGCTCCTGCATGCTCGTGTGCGCCAATGCGGGCCACGCAGCTTGCCCTGAGCGGCGGCGTCGCCCATAATGAAGCCTGAGAGCAGATGGCGAACAGGTTCCATCTTGATGACGAGCCAGATGCGAGGACAGATGACACAAGCGACTCCCGCGCGCTCACAGGATGATGGGCGACGCGACGCCATCGCCATTCTCGACTATGGGTCGCAGTACAGCCGGCTGATCGCCCGGCGTGTGCGTGAGTCGCGCGTCTACTGCGAATTGCTCCCCGCCACCGCGACTCTGGCAGACGTTCAGGCGCTGGGCGCAAGGGGCGTTATTCTTTCCGGTGGCCCCAATAGCGTCTACGATCAGGGCGCGCCTGCGGTGGATCAGGCGATCCTGGAAAGCGGGCTACCCATTCTCGGCGTCTGCTATGGCATGCAACTATTCGCGCACCAGCTTGGCGGGCGCGTCGAGCCACACACGGGGCGGCGCGAGTATGGTCCCGCCGAGATCACGCTGCGCGACGGCGCCGATGACACACTGTTCGCTGGCATAGACGCAGGCCCAGACGCGCAGTTGGCGGTGTGGATGAGTCATGGCGATAGCGTTGGCGCGGCGCCGCCAGGATTTCATGTCATCGCAGAGTCTTCCACTGGAGCTATCGCAGCGATGGCGGACGACCACAAGCGCATCGGCATCCAGTTCCATCCGGAGGTGCGCCACACGCCACAGGGCGTCGCCATGCTGGAGAACTTTCTGTTCCGCGTCTGCGGCTGCGCGCCTACCTGGGTTCCTGGCGCGTTCATCGAGGAAGCGGTTGAGCGGGTCCGCGCGCAGGTCGGGGACGGGCGGGTAATCTGCGGGCTGTCAGGTGGGGTGGACTCGGCGGCGGCGGCGCTGCTGATTCATCGCGCCATCGGCGACCGGCTCACCTGTGTCTTCGTGGATACGGGGTGCCTGCGCGCGGGCGAGCCGGAGCAGGTGGTCGAGACGTTTCAGTCACATCTGCACATCCCGCTCGTCGCGGTGGACGCGCATGTCCGTTTCCTCGACAAGCTGCGCGGCGTGACCGATCCTGAGACGAAGCGGCGCGTCATTGGCGAGGAGTTCATACGTGTCTTCGAGGCCGAGGCGGAGAAGTTGAACCGTGAGGGCGCGGTCGAGTTCCTGGCTCAAGGGACGCTCTATCCCGACGTGATCGAGAGCGCCACCAGTGAGTCGGGCAGCGCGCAGAAGATCAAGACGCACCACAACGTCGGCGGCCTCCCCGAGCACATGCGCCTGAAGCTGGTCGAGCCGCTGCGCAACCTCTTCAAGGACGAGGCGCGTGAGGTGGCGCGCGAGCTGGGGCTGCCGGAGGAGTGGGTCTGGCGGCATCCGTTCCCCGGACCTGGCCTCGCGGTACGCGTGATCGGCGAGGTGACGGAGGAGCGGCTGGAGGCGCTGCGAGCGGCGGATCGCGTCGTGATCGAAGAGCTGCAACGCGCGGGACTCTACCGGCAGGTGAGTCAGGCGTTCGCGGTGCTGACGCCGGTGCAGAGCGTCGGCGTGATGGGCGATGGACGCACGTACGGCTACCTGCTGGCGATCCGCGCCGTGACGACCGACGACTTCATGACCGCCGACTGGGCGCGCCTGCCGGACGAGGTTCTGGCGCGCATGGCGAACCGCATCGTCAACGAGGTTCCCGCCATCAACCGCGTGGTCTACGACATCACCAGCAAACCCCCGGCCACCATCGAGTGGGAATAGAGAGGCGTGAGCGATGCCAACCGACGATAACGACCGGCCCGCCTGGGGCCTCGAACCACTGCCGCTCGGCTCTAATGGGCATAGCGGCAATCCCTGGAATGCTGGCTCCAACTCCGCCGATGATGAAGACACCGAGGTTGGGCGTTCGGGCGATGAAGAGACTCCGGCGAAGGGCCACTGGGTGACGCGCGGCGGCGTCCTCTTCTGGGAGGAGCCGGAAACCTACGACGAGAGCGGCGCGCTTGATCTGCGCGCGGAGGCCGCCTCAGAGTGGGCGGCGGATGACCTCGTCCTGCCGCTGGGCGCGCCAGATACGCTGCGGATTCGCGCGCTGCGCGCCTGGCTGGCGCGGCGGCGCATCGAGGAGACCGACACGCTCGGCATTTTGCTGCTGGAGCGGCGACGGCTGTATCCCGACGCCTCAGATGAGACCTCGGTTCGGCGGCAGGCGTCCGCAGAGTCTTCGCCGCTGGATCTGGAGATGCTGGAGCGCCAGTCGGCCTCGGAGGAGTACGAGCGCTATCTGGAGCAACTGGCGGAGTTGGAGGCGCACGGGGCGCTGCGACGGCTGCTCGTCGAGTTTTACCTTGCGCTGACCGAGCGCATTGGTGAGCTGGCGAACAGCCCCGCAGCGCCTGAAGACTTCGCGCCAGAATTACGCATTGCAGATGAGAAGCCAGTCAGAGGCGAGGCCAGCGCGGAAGAAAGCGCGGAGTGGCGTGGACGTTCCGAGGCGGCGATGCTGACGCGGCGACGAGTGGAGCGTGTCACGGCGCCGGAGGAAGAGGAATAACGATCTCAACGCGATGATGTGGAGTGCGGTGTGGAGATGGCGGAGGAAGACCGCCCTGTGAGGAGACGAGCCGATGTCGCGTGATAATGGGGATTATCCTTTCTACGACCCCTCAGATGGGCAGGAGATTCCCTACGCGCCCATCCCAGACATGTCGCCGACGCGCATCTCGCTCGGCGGGCGCGGCGTCACTGGCGTGCAGGAAACTCCACCGCAACAGAAGAAACGCGGGATCTCGCGCCGCACGGTCTTGATCGGCGCGGGCGTTGGCGCGGTTGGCCTGGGCGCGGCGGGAGCCGGGCTGGGAGCCTTCCTGCTCCAACACAAAGACTCGCCCGCGACGGCGAATTTGCTGACCACCGACACAGCCAAGGTCAATCACCTGCTGCGGCGCGCGGGCTTCGGGCCGACGCCGACTGATCTGGGTCAGTATCTCGCGCTCGGTCTCTCGGACGCGGTGGACCGGCTGCTCAACTTCTCCTCGGTCCAGGATGATTTGAACTCACGCCTCGCCGCGCAGAACTTCGACCAGACGAATCCCACCGAACTGATGCGCGAGTGGCTGCTGCGCATGATCTACTCGAAGCGTCCGCTCGAAGAGAAGATGACGCTCTTCTGGCATGGCGTGCTGACCAGCAGCTTCCGCGACGTGGGGGGCAAGACCCACATTTACTACATGAAGCAGCAGAACGACCTGCTGCGCAAGATGGGGATGGGACGCTTCGACGACCTGATGGATGCAATCACGGTTGACCCCGCGATGCTCCACTACCTAAATGGTAATCAGAGCACCGGCAATTCGCCCAACGAGAACTATGCCCGCGAGCTGATGGAGCTCTTCACGATGGGCATTCAGGATGCGAAGGGGAACGACAACTACAGCCAGACCGACGTGCATCAGGGGGCGCTGGCGCTCGCGGGCTGGGTCGAGAAAGACGGCAAGAGCCAGTTCGTCCCCAACCGGGCTTATAAAGGGCAGGTGACGTACCTGGGGCATACCGGCGTGCTGGAGATGAAGGACGTGATCCAGCTTGTCTGCGCGCACCCCTCGACCGGGCGCCATCTCGCCTATCGCATGTGGAGCTTCTTCGTCTACGAGAATCCGTCAGACAGCGACCTGCAGCCGCTGGCCGACGCCTATTACAAGAGCAACCACAACATCGGCGCGATGGTCAAAGCGATGTTTACTTCGCCCGCCTTTTTCAGCGACAAGGCCTATAAAGCCCGCATCAAGAGTCCGGTTGAATTCGTCGTCGGCGCGGTGCGCGGGCTGGGCCTGGAGACAGATGGCAAGAAGCTGCCGCAGGCGATCGCCGCCATGGGCCAGACGATCTATGACCCGCCTAATGTCTCCGGCTGGGACGGCGACAAGATGAGTTCAGAGTGGCTCTCGACGCAGACCTGGATGACGCGCGTGAACTTCATCAACTCGCTCGTCGCGGCGAGCGGCGGCGCGACGACCAAGGGCGGCGACACGAGCGGGACGGCGCTGCAGAAGCTCATCACCGATCATCAGCTCAAGACGCCCGATGAGGTGCTGGACTTCCATATCGCCACGCTCGCCGATAGCCACCTGGCCGACGATCGGCGCGCGCTGCTCTCGACCACGCTGACGCAGGGCGCGACGACTGGGCCGAGCCTGACGCTAGCTGGCGGTGGCGGCAAGCTCTCCGCGCTGCGGCTGCGCGAGACGCTCTACACGATGATGTCCCTGCCCGAATACCAGATGAATTGAGGGACGCCAATGAACTACACGCGACGCGCGATGATGAAGGACGGGTTGCTCGCGGTGAGCGCCGGAATGATTATGCCGTCGGTGTTTGCGCGAGCAGTGCGGGCGGCGCAGAACGCCGCCCGCGAGGGCGACACCTGGGCGCAGGCGGCGCTGGGACGCACGCTGGTCGTGGTGCAGATGGCGGGCGGCAACGACGGGCTGAACACCATCGTTCCCTATACCGATCCCAACTACAAGAGCGCGCGCCCGACCCTCGCGCTCGGCGCGGATCAGGTGCTCGATCTGAACGGGCGGCTCGGCTTCCATCCCGCCCTCGCGGCGCTGCAACCGCTGTGGAGCGCGCACAAGCTGGCGGTGGTCGAGGGCGTCGGCTACCCAAACTCCAGCCTCTCGCACTTCACCGCGATGGATATCTGGCAGACGGTGGACGTGGACGGGCAAGGGCGCTCCACCAAGGGCGGCTGGCTCGGCAACTATGCCAAGTATCTCGGCGGCATGATCGACGAGAACGGCCATCCCTTCACGACACTGGCGGTCGGCTCGACGCTCCCGACGGCGCTGCGCGCGCTGAATGTGGATGTGCCTGTCGTGAGCGCGAACACCACTGAGTACCGGTTGTTGCCCGACCCCGCCAGCAAGGATGTCAGCGCCGCCGATGCGCGCATCCAGACGCTGCTCAAGCTCTACAACACCTATCCCAAGTCGGCGCCATACGCCGCGCTGCTCGACGCGACGGCGCAGAGCGCGGTGGCCGGCTCGAAGCAGCTCGCCGACGCCGTGAGCAGCTACAAGACGACGGTGAAGTATCCGACGAGCAACTTCGCCAAGGGTTTGCAGGTGCTGGCAGAGGCGATCGTACAGAAGCTGGGACTGCGCGTTGGCTATGTGACCATTGGCGGCTTCGACACGCACGCCGATCAGGACACGAAGACGACGACCGCGCCGGGCCACCACAGCGGATTGCTCACCGATCTCGCCGAGGGCCTGGCGGCGTTTTATTCCGACCTGACCGCACACGGCATGGCGGATGATGTGATCGTGATGACCTGGTCGGAGTTTGGGCGGCGTGTGCATGAGAATGGCAGCCGCGGCACCGATCACGGGACCGCCGCGCCGCTCTTTGTGCTGGGCAAGCCGGTCCTCGGCGGCGTCTATGGTGAGCCGCCGGACCTCAGTTCGGCGAGCCTCGATCACAATGGCAATCTGGTCAACACGGTGGACTTCCGCTCGATCTACGCGACGGTGCTGGACTGGCTCGGCGCGCCGTCGGCCTCGGTACTGGGCCAGTCGTTCAACGACCAAAAGTTCCTGCCGGTCGGCTGAGGCGCCCCATCAAGCGCACGCCTGCTGTACAATATCTCCCATCTGATGTCATCTGGCATGGGAGGATGTATGTCTGCGCTCCAGCTACCTGACGAGGTCGCCGCAGTCCTGCGCTCGTACTATACCTGCGAGGTCACGACGGTCAACGGCAAAGGGCAGCCGATGACGTGGCCGGCGCTGGCCTACTACGACGAGGCGACGGGCGAGATCTTCTTCTCCGTCTCTATCGCCTTCCCCGTCAAAGCGCAGAATGCGCGCAAGCGCCCGCAGGTCTCGCTGCTCTATTCCGATCCGACCGGCTCCGACCTCGATCAACCGCCAGCCGTGCTCGTACAGGGTGATGCGACGGTGGCGGAGATCCTGGAGATGACACCGCACGTCTCGGCGCTGAACAAGCTCGCGCGCCAGCGCCAGCCCGATAGCGGGCGCTTCCAGGCGAGTAACCTCTCACGAAGGCTGTTCTCGTGGTATCTCTTCAAGCGCATCGGAATCACCGTGCGCCCAAAGCGCCTCACCGTCTGGCCCAATCGCGACTTCAGCCAGACGCCAAGCGTGATCGCGGTAGCGGAGAGCGAGGCGGCTGATGTGGAATAAGCGGCTCGCCAAATTGGCGACGAAATATCCGACCGGCGTCCTTAGCGTCGCCGATGTCGGAGGCTATCCGGCAAGCGTGCGTCTGGTCGCGCGTCTAGACACCAAGCGGCGCGTCGTGACGTTTCCAGCGCTGCCACCATATGCGCAAGGCTGGCGTGGCAAGGCGTGCCTGCTCTTTCACCGCCACAACAGCCGCCTTGAAGGGTTACATCAGATGGTCCTCAAAGGCGAGTTGGTGGAGGAAGGCGGCGCTGTCACGCTGCACGTGACGGAGTTCGTGACCGCCAATGGGCAGACCAAGACGGACGAGATGCCGCACGCCGAACGTCCGATTCAATTGCTCCAGTTTCTGCTGCTGGGGCGACGCAAGGCGCGCGAGTATGAGCGCAAGCGTGGCGAACCCTGGCCGCCGATCGACTACGCCGAGATTGAGCGGCTTTTGCACGAGGACCAATAGCGCCCCGACATACATGTTTGTTTCAAGCGGTGGTGTCTCTTGCGCAGAGATATGCGGCATAGATACCTGATGGACTAGCCTCCACCTGACGAATCTGGAAACCAGCGTGTCGCAACATCGGCTCCAGCAGCCAGGTGAATGTGCTGTATTCCTGGCGCAGATGCGTCTCAAGTTCGTCACGTGTCCAGCCTTCTTCCGGAGCGCTGGCGGCGCCCGCTAACCAGGCTGCAATAGCGGTATGCGCCTGGTCTGGCTCGAAGGAAAAGACCAGGTCGCGCAGCAGTAGCAAACCGCCTGGACGCAAGATGCTGGCGATGCGCTGAAGCGCGAGCGCCTTCCAGAAATCCGGCAGATGGTGCAGGGCGTTGCGTGAGTAGACGGCGTCGGCGGAATCACCTACGTGCTGATATCTGAGGAACCCGGCGCTCGCATAGTCGATGTTTGTAATTCCCATCCGCTCCGCCTTCGTGCGCAGGGCGGCTAGCATCGTAGGCGAGACATCCACCGCGACGATGCGCTTGCAGAACGGAGCGGCGGCCAGGGCAAATGTCCCAGTCCCGGCGCCCAGATCGACTAAAGTATCCTCAGCGCTCAATCCCTGGCTGCGTAGGAGCGCGAGGTCATTAGCAGGATCAACGGCGGCCTTGCGGTCATAGGCTGCGACGTATGCGGGGTCAAGATGTTCTCCACCCGCGTGCGCCAATTCGTCGAAGGTCCAGGCATCTGTAGGCATAGTGATTCGCTTCCGTCTCTTGTGATGACCGTGTCAGACGCCGATGGAATCGCCGCGCAGGAACTGGAGCAGCGCCGTGTTGAAGCGCCGCGCGTCGTGGAACATTGGCACGTGGTTGGCGTCTTTGAGCACAAGCAGCCGCGCATGTGGAATGCGGCGACGCAGTTCATAACCGACGGAGACGGGCACGAGCGCGTCATGCTCGCCCCAGATGAGCAGTGTCGGCGCCTGGATCGCCGTTAGATCGCGCGTGACGTCCTCCTGCAGCAAATCGCGCGCGGACCGCAGCAACGCGACCGGATCAGCGCGCAGCGCGTCGTAGCTGAGCGTCGCAAGGAAGCGCGGTGAGAACTGTCGCGTCTCGCCCATGAGTGGGGCGATCCTGGCGATGAGCGAGCCGCGAACGAACCAAACCGCAGGCGCGACGAGTACGAGACGATTGACCAGATCAGGGCGAGCGGCGGCGATTCGCAGGCAGATCTGCCCACCCATCGAGTGGCCAACGAGATGCGCGGGTCCCAGGCGCATCGTTTCCATCCAGCGAATGAGCCAGTCGGTCGCCGCACGGGTTCCCTGGCGCAAGGGCGAGCGGCGCATTGACCCGAAGCCGGGCAGATCAACCAGATAGACGCGATACTGCCCTGCCAGCGCCTCGACGTTCTCCGTCCACCAGCGTGTCGAGCCTGACAGGCCGTGGACGAGGATCACTGGCTCGCCCATCTCGCCCGCGACCTTGTAGCGGACACGGTAATCGCCAATCGTTATGACGCGCCGCTCGACGCGCATGCCAGCCTCCATTGCCGTCCGCGCTCACTATCCGCTGAGACGGCGGCTGCTCCAGCGATCACGAAGGTTACGCGGAGCGAGAGAACAACTGCTCCGGCGCCGCGCGTGGCACGATCACCGAGAGCGCGCCAGGCGCGACACTAAAGGTCATCGGCAGCGAGCCGATGATGTCGCCATCCACCTGGACCGGCAGCGGCGGCGTTGACTCCAGGCGCACGCTGCGGGCGCGCTCGTAGCGTGCGTCAGGGCCGAGAGACGGGCGGCGCAGGAATGCGCGCAGGAAGACTCCAGCGCGACGACCCCAGCCACCACCGCCGATCACGACGATATCCAGCAGGCCATCATCCGCGACGGCGCGCCGGGTGAACTGCATTGCGCCACCATAGAGACGTGTGTTGCCGATGACGACCATCAGCGCGCTCATCTTGCGCTTCTGCCCCGCGATGCGCAGCGTCAGCTTCGCGGGCTGCTGTGTCAGGCCGAGCGAGCCAGCCGTAGCGACGTAGTCCAGCATCTTCAGGCCGACACGCTTGAGCCAGTTGCGCTCGACCCGCTTGACCACCTCGGCGTCGAAGCCAACGCCCGCCATCATGAGGAAGTATCGCGGACCCGCGCGCCCCAGGTCCACCTGGCGGCGCACACCATGCAGCAGGACCTCGCGCGCCTCACTGGCGCCGAGCGGGATGCCGATCTCGCGCGCCCAGACGTTGACGGTCCCCATCGGCAGCACGCCTAGCGCCGTCGTCGAGCCTGCCAGCCCTTGAATCACATCGTTGAGCGTGCCGTCTCCACCCGCCGCAATCACCATCTCGCGTCCCGCCGCCACCGCCTCACGCGCCAGTTCGACCGCATGGCCCACGCGCGCTGTGGCCGTGACCTCAGTGGGAAGGCCATGTTCGGTCAGCCAGATCGCCGTCGCACGCAGCTCATTCAACCCATCCGCGCCACGCATGCTCCCCGAGACGGGATTGGCAACGATGCGCGCGCGGGCAGGAATCGGCGGCGTCCAGTTCCGTTCATCTCCTGCGGTCATGTCCGATGGCGCGGTCCGCTGGGCGAAGGGCGCGACTGAAAACAGGAGGCCGAGCGACTCCTGCGCCCGTTCGCGCAGCGTCTGTGCGCTCGCTGTATAGGCCACGAACCGCTCGCGCCACTTCAACGCGCGCACCGTCCAGGCTCCCGCGCGCAAGGCGCGCCTTGCTTTGGGATCGTTCCAGCGCTCGAACCAACTCCATAGGCTCGCGCTCGCACCTTTGAAACGCATCCGCCAGTGCGCCGGTTCGGGAGCCGTATTCTCGTCATCCATCGTCGCGCTCCTTGCCACGGGGAATGGCGTCAACGGCTATCTCTAGTTATGCCTAACAGTGTATCGTGAAACGCGACGGTTCTGCCAGTAGAAACGCTAGCTGACGCGTGGCACACGCGCGAGCAGCGCCGAGACGACTTCATACGCGATCGTGCCGAGCCGCCGCGCCACTTCCTCGGCGGAAAGCGACGCCTCACCCTGCCGTCCGATCAGTACGACCTCATCTCCGCGGCGCACGTCGGGAATGTGCGAGACGTCCACCATGCACTGGTCCATGCAGACGCGGCCGATGAGCGGCGCCTCCTGCCCATGAATCAGCACGCTGCCCCAGGTGGCGGGGGCACGGCGAAACCCATCGGCGTAGCCCACCGGCAGGACGGCGATGCGCGTCTCGTGCTCCGTCACATAGGTTGCGCCGTAGCTGACGCCCTCGCCGGGCGGGATATCCTTGACCTGCGCCACCTGCGTCTTGAAGGCGAGCGCTGGCTGAAAGCCAGCGGGCAGCGAGACCTCATCTGATGGCGCGAGGCCATAGATGGCGATGCCTGGTCGCACTAGCGAGTAGCGAGATTGCGGCAAGGTGAGCGTGGCCGCGCTGTTGGCGGCGTGGATAACAGGTGGACGCAGCCCGCGAGAGTCGAGCGCGTCAAGCACGGCGTCGAAACGAGCGAGTTGACGCAGCGCGTAGGTCTGGTCGGCGCTGTCGGCCGTCGCCAGATGGGTGAAGATACCTTCCACCTCGACGCCGCGCATACCGTGCAGTTCTTCGACGAAACGGACGATACTTTCGACATCTTCGGCGCGCAGACCCAGCCGCGCCATGCCGGTATCCACCTTGACGTGGACGCGAATCGTGCGCTCGAGGTCGCGCGCCGCCTGCGCCAGTTCGGCGGCGATGTCGGTAGAGTAAACCGTCGCGCGCAGGTCGAGCCGGGCGGCCTCGCGCGCCTGCCAGGGCGGGATATAGCCGAAGACGAGGATCTGCGCGGTGATGCCTGCCGTTCGCAGTGGCATAGCCTCGCTGAGCGTGGCGACGCCAAGCCACGAGGCGCCGTTGAGCAGCGTCGTCCGTGCGACCCGTAGCGCGCCATGCCCGTAGGCGTCGGCCTTCAGGCTCACCAGCACATCGGTCGCTGGTCCCACAATCTCCTTGATGCGGCGTGTATTCGCTCCGATGGCGTCGAGGTCAATCTCCAGCCAGGTGGGGCGATCCGGGCGCATGACAATCAGCCGCCGCCAGGCCTGTGTCTGCCGGTCGAGCAGTTCTTCGGCGCGCTCGGGCTGCGCGAGCAGCGCGGCGGTCACGCGCTCCATGCGCATTTCCTCTGAGCCTTTGATGTAGACGACCGGCGCCGCTTGCCCCGCCGAATGCACATCTTGCGTGATGCGCCTGACGATCTGCGCGACGTCGCTCGGCGTATCGGCGCTATAGACATTCTCTGGGGGCATCCCAGCCGCGCGCGCGGCGGATGTGACGGTTTCAGCCTGCGCGCCACGAACGATCAGGAAATCAGTCGTCTTGACGGCGATCTGGCCCAATCCCTCATGTGCCCACTTCGTCGCGTCGCCGAGGTGGAGCATGTTGCCTAGCGCCGCGATGCGTGGACGGTTCAAGGTGTCTCCGATGCTCATGAGCGTGTTCAAACCCATCGCTGCGCTAGCCGGAATCGCGTTGTGCGAGTCGTCGAGCAGCGCCATGCCGTCTATCCCTTCGAGCCAGCGCATGCGTCCTGGCAATGGCTGAAGCGACTCCAGCGTGCGCAACGCCTCCTCCTGCGGTATGTCGAGAACCTCAGCGACGGCAAACGCGGCGAGAACGCTATCCACCCACTGCCTGCCAAAAAGATGTGAGAAGCCGGTTGGAGCGCCTGCTGGCTCGTTGGCGACGACTGGCTGGAGGGTGAGGCAGAGCCGATCCGCCGTGACGGGCAGCGAGCGGTAGCGCGCCTCGGTCGTCGCCGCGTGATCCTCTGGATTCAGGGCTAGGCCGAACAAAAGCGCCTTTGTCTGAATATCTTCAGCGATAGCGCGCGTAGCGAGATCAAGGCCGTTGAGGATGGCGACCCCATCAGGGGGCAACGTCCTGACTAGCTCAGATAATTCACCAGCGAGCGTTGATATGTCGCCAAAGTACTGCAAGTGCGCCGGACTGACGTTGAGCACGACGCCGATCTCCGGGCGTGTCATTTCGCATAACTCGCGGATCTCGCCGGGGTGGTCGGCGCCAAACTCCAGCACGGCGACACGATGCTCTGGCGTGAGCCTGCCGAGTGAGAGAGGGATACCGAGCAGGTCGTTGTAGTTGCGCCAGGAACGGAACGTCGGCGCGCGCAGGCTGGCGACCTCAGCAATAGCCTCTTTGGCGGTCGTCTTGCCAGCGCTGCCCGCCACGGCGATCACCTGTGGTTTCCAGCGACGCAGGATGTGGCTGGCGTACTGGCGCAACGCCTGCCGCGTGTCGGGAACCGTCAGGACAGCGACGCCACGGGGCGCCAGCGCATCGAGCCATCCCGGCTGTTTCGTCGCCAGCTCATCCACGCGCGCGCTTTCCAGCAGCAGCGCCGCCGCGCCACGCTCCACGGCGTCGTCTAGGTAGTCGTGGCCATCGCTATGCAGTCCGCGCACCGCGACAAAGCAGTCGCCAGGCTGCGTCGCGCGTGAGTCGTGCGCAAAGCCAGGAAAGGTATCGCGACTTCCGGGCGCCAGAACGCGTGCGCTGGTGGCTTCAATCAGCTCGCCGAGGGGTATCATGCGGCGCGAATCCTTCGCCTACTCGCCATTCTCGTCTAAACTCTCGTCGCTCGACGCGCCAACGGGATCGCCGATGACGGCGAGCGCCTCGCCTTGGGCGACGGTCTGCCCCTTGGCGACGCGCAGACTCTTGACGATCCCCGCGCGCGTGGCGCTCAGATCGTTCTCCATCTTCATCGCCTCCAGCACCACCACCGCCTGACCACGCTGGATCTCATCGCCCTCGCTCACCAATACGTTCGAGACCAGCCCTGGCATCGGCGCGCGAATCGTCATGTCGCCCGAAGCATGGGCCTCGCCAACCAGACTGGCCAGCGCGCGCTCACGCTCATCCTGCACGCCGACCTCGAAGGTCTGTCCGCCAATGCTGACCTCGAAGGCGTTGGCGCCGCTCTCCTGCCGTCCCGCCGCGCGGATGAACATCTCGTAGGAGCGGTCGCCGATCAGCAGGCTATAGTGTCCCGCGCGCTCACCCTGCGCCGAGAGCGTGCGTCCGCCCACAGCGCGCCAGTCCACCGTACGCTCGTCCCCATTCAGGCTCACCGCGCGCACAGCGCCGTCTTCCTCAAGGTCAATTGTCAGTGTGGCGGACCCAACGGTGGCGACACAACGCACGAGGCCCTCCATCGCTCGTCGAGCGGCGCTAACTATACGTGACCGTTACGTGGGCCGTCCCGCCGTTGCCGCCAAAATCCACCCCATAATTAGGACTCACTGCCGCCGAACATTTGACGGTGACTTTGATCGTGTCGGTGGCGTTGGGGTCGAGCGTGAGACTCGTCCCGCTCAGCGTCAGCGTGTTCGTCGAGTTGGAGGATGGAGCCACCGTGACGTTCAGCGTGGCGTCGCCGGTGTTTTTGACCGTGATCGCCTGTTGCGAGGCGCAGGTGGTGTAATTGAGCGTCGTCGGCGCGACAGTGAGCTGCGGGCCGATGGCGACGGTGATGGTGACCGGAACGCGCAATGTTCCGCCTCCAGCGGAGACGGTCACTGCGCCGGTATACTGGCCAGGATTGATCCCCGTTGGTTTGGCAGTCACGGTGATGGGCGTAGCGCTGCCCGCCGCGAGCGCGCCAGATGCAGGTGAGACGGTGAGCCAGTTCGGGTTGGCGGTCGCCTGCCAGGGAACGTTGTTCGCTCCGGCGCTGATGAGCGAGAAGGTAACAGCCTTCTCTGTGCTGGCGGACGTGGTGATCTGAAGCGACGCAGGCGAGGCCGTCATGCTGACGGAGGCGGCGGACGCGCCCCCGCCAAGTTGGCTCAGAGCGGGAACAGCCTTGCGGGCGGCGCTACTAAAACCATCGCAGGCGCCGCCAGGACAGACGCTGGGTTTGGCGATGACGAGCAGTGCGAGGCCAACGACAAGAAGTGGCAAGACGCCAAACAGGAGCGAACGTATCCAGCGTCCCATACCGCGTCTGGACGGAGCGGGACGGCGGGTGGATCGGCGCTGCTGACGTGGGCGCTCATCCGTGTACTCATCGTCGTAGCCACCGCGCGAACGTCTACCGCGCGCTGGCGCCTCAACGCTCTCCATGTCGTCCCAGCGACCCGCCGAGCGACCGTTCCGACTGCGTGGCTGGGCGGATGTTGGATAGTAGGCGCTTTGCTCCTCAGAATAGCCCCACTCGCCGGTTGGGTACGCCGCCGACCACGCCGCGCTCTCGTTCGTTTCGCCACGATACTGAATGCGCGCGCCGCCGCGTGTCGCGGTATAGGTCTGCGACTCGTCGTAGTCCAGCGCGCCCGAGCGACCGCCGGTCTCCCCGCGCGTCTGCGAATCCATCTCCTCTGCGATACCCGCCGAGAGGCCCTTCCCCAGGTCGGCGTAGGTCAATCGCGGCAAGCCAAGCTCGGTGGCCGAGAAGTTTTTATCGCCCTTCGACGCCTCGTCGGCAAGCGGAGCTGAACCCGGCGCCATGTTGGGCATACCGGGAAGATCGGGAACGCCATCGGCGGCTGGCGCTGGCTGCGCGCTTGGCCGGTATCCAGGCGACTGCTGCTCAGGGGCTGGTGGCGGAACGGTGAGCGGAGCGGCGGCGACGGGCGGCTGGTAGCCTTGCCCGTAACCCGGCGCGTACCCTGGGCCATAGCCCGGTGGATAGTTCGGTGGATAGTCGGGCCGCGGCGCTGGCGCGGACATCGGCGCTGGCGCCATAGGAGGCGCCATCGGTGGAGGAGCCATAGGAGGCGCGAGCATTGGCGAGATCGGCGCGCCAGCCGGAGATGGGACGCGCAACCCTCCCTGCGCGCCGCCGTCATTCCAGTTGCTGCCGATGTAGCCGTCCTCCATCAGGCCGTCGAGTCCGCCTACCTTGGTTGGCCGGCGGAAATTCAGCGGCTGGAGACCGCCCGCCTGTGAGGCAGGACCCGCCTGCCCGGCGAGCACCGGCATGCCAAACTCGTTAAATGTGAGCGGATTATCGTTGCCCAACGACCAGACACTCGGGCGCCGGCTCTTGCCCAGTCGGCCCTTCTGCGCCAGCGTCGATTCGACCGCGTCGGCGAAGAGCAAGGGCGTGGGGTAGCGCTCGTCCGGTCGCTTCGCCATCGCGCGTTGGATGACCGAATCGAGCGACTGCAACTGGCGGTCGAGCGACGGGGCAGTTGCGCCAAGCGGCGGAACCGGTTGATTCATATGCGCCGAGTAGACCTCGCCTGGCGTCTGCCCGTGAAACGGCGCGCGCCCAGTCAGCGTCGTGAAGAGCACCGCGCCGAGGCTGTAGATGTCGGCGGCTGGAGCGAACACTTTATTGAAAGCTTCGGGCGCCAAATATGCGACCGCTTCCGCCGCTGGTCCGCTGAGTTGCGGGTTGATCTGCGCAACGTCCCACAGGACGCCGAAATCGCCCAGCAGGACATGCCGTCCCTCGAAGAGGTAGATATTGACAGGCTTGAGGTTCTCGTGCGCGATGCCCAGACTATGGGCGTAGGCCAGGCCGGTGGCAAGTTGGCGAAAGAAAGGTCCCACATCGGTGAGACCTAGACGCCAGCCGCGTCCAATCCAGTCGCGGAGGGTTCCCTCGGGGACATAGGGCGTCACCATGTACGTGAAGCCGCCCTCCTCGCCGCTGCCGAGCACCGGGAGGACATGCGCGTGATTGGCCAGCGCGGCGGCCTTCTGCATTGCGAGTTGGAAGCGCGTCTGAAAGGCGGGCTGCTGCGCCAGGTTAGGCTGGATGATCTTGACAACGACCTCGCGGCCCGATCCCTGCAAGGGTTTCGCCCGATACGCCTCGGCGACGCCACCAGCGCCGAGCGGCGCAAGCAACTGATAGCCGCCGAAGGTCCTTCCCTGCAGCCCGGTCATAGCCTCTCCCCCCGCCGTTCCGCCCGTCTCGCTCCGGCCTAGTATATCATGGCGACCGCCAGCCACCGCCAATCCTCGCGCGCAGTCCCATGAAGTACTGTGCTGGACGCCTGCCTGCGCGTGCTGGTCACTGGCTGGTCCCTTTGGGAATACGTTACTTGAGATAGCCGAGGTTGCGCGCCGCGAGATACGTGTCATCGGCGACGAAGACCTGGCAGGCGCCCTCTTTGCTGTGTTCTTTCATCAGGGTGATGGTCAACTGCGCTGGGCCACCGCCGGGCGCCGCGTCGTCTGGCGCGAGCGAGATCCACCAGGTGTGGGGAAGCCCGCTCTCGAGCTGCGCGGTGCCGGTCTTGCCACCCTCTTTGACTGGCGAGTCGGCCAGGTGGATGCCATTGTGCGAGACCGTCGAGCCGGTGCCATAGCTGGAGACGGACCACATCGCGTGGCGCACCTTGGCGGCGGTGTCGGGTGAGAAGATCTGCCCGCCGGAGTAGAGCTGTGGGTCCTGCGTGAATGGTCCGCCAACGCTTGGCTTCGCCTGCATGACGACATGCGGGACATAGAGATTGCCGTCCGCCGCCACCGCGCTCGTGACCTCAGCCATCGTCAACGGCGAGATCAGCAATTGCCCCTGGCCAAAGCCGCTCTCGGCAAGCAGATTCGGACTGAAGTCGGTCGGCTTGCCGTTGGTTTTCGCCAGATAGGCGGCGCTCGGCGCGTAGGGAGCGTCGAATGGGACTGGGGAGACATCCGTTCCCGGCGTCTGGATGCCGAACTTGCGCACAGTGTCGAGCCACTTGTCCGCGCCGAGCTTCACCGCTTCGC
>DATAOM010000264.1:0-8401 GCA_036265775.1 Ktedonobacterales bacterium
CTGACTGCGCGGAGCGCCACTTGCGCAGCGCCGCATCGTCTTCGGCGGGCACGTATGAGCGCAGGACACGGGCGAATCCCGCCCGAAGCGTATGCGGACCGATGGCGGCGGGCAACACGACCGTCTCGCCGAGGCCGATCAGCAGCGGCTCACCCGACCAGATGACCTCGCACGAGCCTTGCAGCACGCTGACGATCTGGCAGCTCGATGAGAGTTTCAGCCCCGGCGCTTCGCCATGGATGCCCGCCTCCTCTTCGATGAAGTAGCGACAGCCGACGAGAATACGGCTCTGCTCCGGCTGGCCATCATCCACCGCGACTGGCGTGACGAAGTCGAACTCCGGTGGCGCATAGTTCATGACTGCGAGGCTCTGCTCGACGTGCAGTTCGCGCGGCTGACCGTTGGATTGCAGGCGCCCGTAGTCGTAGAGGCGGTAGGTGACGTCGGAATACTCCTGTAGCTCGTAGAGTACGATGCCAGCGCAGATGGCGTGGACTGTTCCGGCGGGGACGAGGACGACGTCGCCCGCGTGGACTTTGATGCGACGCAGGTAGTCCTCCAACCGGTTCTCGGCGATAGCGCGGCGAATTTCGTCCTCGGTGGCCTGCTCCTTCAGCCCGTAGACGATCTCAGCGCCGTCGTCGGCCTGCAGGATGTACCACGCCTCGGTTTTGCCGAGGCTGCCGTTCTCGTGCTGAGCGGCGTACTCGTCGTTGGGATGAACCTGCACCGAGAGCTGGTCCTGCGCGTCGATGAACTTGGCGAGCAGCGGGAAGCGCATGCCGAAGACTTCAGCGGCCCTCGACCCGATCAGAGCCTCGCCGTACTGATCTACCAGCGCGCCGAGCGTCTGGCCGGTGTAGGGGTTGTTGAGCGCGACGGTATCGGTCGCCGTCTCCCACGATTCGCCAATCTTTCCTTCATCAGGCAGTTGCTTGCCGGCGATGCGGATGAGGTTGCGTCCGCCCCAGATCGTCGGATGCAGGCTGGAGCGCAGGTGGACGGGGGCCAGTGGCCCGGAGATGTTTGGCATGCGGGAGGGTCCTTCCTTCTTCGTTGTATCGCGCGAGCAAATAGATGCGCGCTGCCAGACAGTATCTTACGACATGCCGCCCTTTGTTACACGCTGAGGCGTGAAGCCAGCGCATCGCTCAATATGCGCTTTCTCAGGTCTCTCGGGCTGGCTGATACTCCGTTGCAGTGAGGCCGAAGGTCCAGGCGGCGGCTTCTGCCGCTGTCTGGACGGTTGGCGGTACGCGCAGGTAGTAATCGCGTCCTGTCGAGGGGTCGGCGACGAGAAGATAGCGCGCGACGCGATCAGGGTCACCAGGCAGATTCACTTCATAGAGCGTGCCTCGCGGCCCGGCATCCACAAACCGCGCGCCGATCTCCCACACGAAGCGCTCGCCCATGCGCTCCTGGATCACCCGCCGGACCTCGATATTAGGCTCATTGAAGAATTCGGCGCGCGTCCACTCCTCCAGCGGGCGCTCAATCACCCAGACAGGCACGCGCACCCCGTGCCATGCCCAGATACTCCACCCGTCGGCATATTGCACGCAAGGACCTGTCGCGCTGTGCAGGCGGCCGCGTTCGTCGCGGGAGAGGACGATGGGCTTGCGCACGAGTAACGCGAGCGACTTGCCTAGCCAGTAGCCAGAGACGCGCTCGTTGAAGTCAGTCAACGCCATCGCCGCGTTGGGGCGCACATGCTCGCCATAAAAGCATGTCATCGCCATGGCGACTGATTCGTCGTATGCGCAAATGGAGTGCCAGAGGGCATAGTCCGACGCGTCCCAATCACTGTCGTGGATCCGCTCGGGGACGAACAGGTTACTGGCGTCCCCAATGGCATGCCAGATGCGGTCGCCGACCGCCTCGCGTACGACCTGGCGCACAGGGCGCGCCACTTGACTCCAGATATCCCAGCTTCCACCATGTAGTGCGCCTGTGCGAAGGAGCGCACTGACGCGCCGCTCCTCGTCGTGGGCCACTCGACGGATGCGGTGGTCCCGGCTGGAAGACGCCTCATGTCCCATGAGCGCAAGTTCCTCTTGCTCAAGCAGGATATCGTCCCAGACACAATGGGGCACATGGTCGCGGTAGTCGCCATCTATGCGGATAAATTGACTCTCGCGCCCGAGAACAGCGACTAATTGCAGTGGTCCGTCGAGCCAGTGGATATGCGCTGGCTCCTCAACACTCGCCGATGCGTAGGCGCGTCGCAGCAGCGCCTCCGTCTCATCCTCGTCTACCGGGTCGATCGAGAGGTAGGCAGAGATGCGTTCAGTGGCGAAGCGATTTGCGTCATCAAATGAGGCAGGGGTGATTGACTGGTGATCGTCCTGAGGCATGGTTACTTGGCCTGCTGATTTGGTCAGTCGCGCACGACGCGATTGGCGCTAGGCGTGTACTCGCGCTGGCGAACGACGAGCCACCAGCCAGGATCCAAGGTCAGCGCGTCGTGCTCCTCGTGGACGACACGGGTCGGCTCAACGAGCTCCAGGTAGAGCGTCCCATCTAGCGCCTCCAGGACTTTACCGCCGGTCAGCCGGTGCGCATGTCCGGTCGCCTCCCCCGCCAGGATGACCAATCCCGGCCGCACGGTCAGTTCAATTGCGGGTCGCTCGCCTTGCAAGATGAAGAGCAGATCACCCTGTCGATACTGTAGTTGCGTCATGTGCATAATCCTGTCGGTTCACTGCAACAGCTTTCGCGCATATTAACATCAACCGAACGAGATTAGCCGGCGATTTCTCGCCTTGTTGCCCAAATGTGAATTACTACCATTACCATCTCTGCGGACCATCTGGCTCATCCACGGTCGTCATGGTGAGGACGAAATGATTCCGTCGCCTAAAGCATAGCGATGCCAGGATAGTCTGCGTTCCCATTCATGGCAGCTTCGATGGCGCGCATCGCGGAGAAGGCGCTGTGCTCCTGCCAGGGACGCGCCACTACCTGCACGCCCACCGGCAGTCCCGCGCTGCCGCGCTCGGTGGCTTGCGCGACGCCTTCTAGCCGATCCAGCGAGCGCTTGCGCTGGCTCTCTTCGCCCTCGCGCACGCGTGTCACCGGGACGATACCTGTTGGATAGCCAAGCACGTTGTAGAGGATCGCATACGCTCCGGCGGTGACGAGGTCCTTGCTGGCGCCGTGGCGCAGCGCGGGCAGCGAGAATGCCGGGCAGATGATGATGTCGAACGGGCCGCCGTCGTCAGTGTCCAGCGCACGCAGGAAGTCACGCTGGTAGTCCATCTGCTGCTCGACCAGCCGCCAGTAGCGCGCCGTATCGTGATAGCCGAAGTTGCGCGCGATGGCCGCGAGATGGCGCTGACCACCAGCGCGAAGGCCGCCGACGAGCGAGGCGACGACCGGACGTGGCGCCGTGGCCAGCAGCATCAGTTGGGCGATGCGTGGGTCGCGTTTGTCGTGTCCGAGCGTGCGGACCTCGGAGGCGCCGCCATCCGCGCCGAGAATGCCGAAGAAGATAGCGGCCCCGCGCTCCGGCTGGAAGGGCTGCCACTCCGTGACCTGCGCGCCACGCCCGGCGAGCGCGCCCGCCGCCTCGATGACCGCGCGGCGCACGGCGGGGGCGACGGTGAACGTGCCGTCGTCGGTGTAGTAGGCGACGCGCAGCTTAGCCACATCTACGCTACTGGAGTCGCCAAGAGAGAAAGTAGGCGAGCCATCCAGCGCGCCGCCCTCGGTCATGACGCGTAGGCCAAGCTCGGCGTCGTCCACCGTGCGCGCGAGGACGCCGACCTGGCTGACGATGGCGCGCTGGCCGATGGGCGCGGAGTAGCGTCCGGGATCGTCGGCGCGGCCCGCCGTCGGCTTCATCCCCACGATGCCACAGGAGGTGGCGGGGACGCGGATGCTGCCGCCGATGTCGGTTCCCAGGCCCAGCGGCGAGCCGCCCGCCGCGATGATGGCCGCCTGACCACCGCTGCTGCCGCCGGGCGAGCGTTCAAGGTTCCAGGGATTGTTCGTGCGGCCGTAGACGGGGTTGTCGCTCTCATGGTAGAGCAGCAGTTGCGAGACATTGGTCTTGCCGAGGATGATCGCTCCGGAGGAGCGTATACGCGCGACCCACGGATCGTCCTGCGTGGCGAGGATGCTGGCGCGTGAGGATAGGCCAAAAGTCGAGGGCGTGCCGGTGAGGTCGAGGTGTTCCTTGATGGTGATGGGGACGCCGTGCAGCGGACCCAGTGGCTCGCCACGGGCGCGTTTCTCATCGGCCGCCTTTGCTTCAGCGCGGGCTTCATCATAGCGTTTGACGACGACAGCGTTGAGCGCGCCATTCACCTGCTCGATACGCGCGATGTGCGCCTCTACCGCCTCGGTGGCCGAGACCTCACCCCGCGCGATGGCTGCGGCCAGCTCGCCCACGCTCATCTGAATCAACGCCCCGTCCATCCGCGCGCCCATACGCTCACACTCTCCCACAATCCGGCATGGCAGGCCACACCACAGAACGGGCGCAATCTATCGCGCCCCTACAAACTCATCAGCCATGGATATGTCTACGCCTGCACGACCTGACTCATGATGGCCAGCGCGGCGTCTATGTCTTCCGCAGTAATGCCGTAGTGGGTTACCGCGCGGATGCGTCCATCATCGCTGCCAGAGAATAGCAATCCTTCCGCCGCCACAGCTTCCACCAGTCGCGTGTTGTCGCCATCTGCTGCGCCGAAGAAGACCATGTTTGACTCGACCGTCGCCGGATCAACCGCGACGCCTGGGATGTTCGCTAGGCCATCGGCAAGTTTGCGCGCGTTGGCGTGATCCTCGGCCAGCCGCTCGACCATCTCATTCAGCGCGACGATGCCGGCGGCGGCCAGTATCCCCGCCTGGCGCATGCCACCGCCGAGCAGCTTGCGAATACGACGGGCTTCGGCGATGAAGCCGGATGATCCGACAAGCATGGAGCCGACTGGGGCGCTCAAGCCTTTCGAGAGGCAGAACATCACGCTATCTACTTCGGCGGCGAGCGCGGAGACGGGGACGCCGAGCGCGACAGCGGCGTTGAAGATGCGCGCGCCGTCCATGTGGACTGGGAGGTTGCGCGCGCGCGCTGGGGCGGCCATCTCGCGTAGCGTCTCCGGCGCGATCACCCGGCCACCGCACATGTTGTGCGTATCCTCGAGGCAGAGCAGGCCTGTCCGCGCTTCATGCACATCGTCGCCAAAGAACGAGCTGGCCAGCTTCTCGCGGTTGAGGGTTCCATCGGGCAGGGTAGGAATAGCGCGGATCGGCGAGCCATTGAGCCGGGCCGCGCCGCCGACCTCGTAGAGGAAAATGTGCGCGCGGTCGCCAGCCAGGACTTCATCGCCGCGCCGGCAGTGGACGAGGATGGCGATGGCGTTGCCCATTGTGCCGGCAGGGACGAAGACAGCGGCCTCTTTGCCCAGTGTCTCAGCGGCTAGCTCTTCCAGCCGGTTGACGGTTGGGTCCTCGCCGTAGACGTCGTCGCCAACCTCGGCGTGATACATCGCCTCGCGCATGGCGGGCGTTGGATGCGTGACGGTATCGCTGCGCAGGTCGATGTGGCGTGTGGTTGGGGCGAGCGCGCCAACGCGCGACTCATAGCTGCTGGTCGTCATGATGTGAACCCTCTATGCCAGAAGTAAGTGCGCCGTTGCAGTGTAGCATAGCAGCGTTCAATATTCCTCGCCCAGCTTCGTCAAGACCTCGCGCGTGATCGCCTCGGCGTCTATCTGCGCGAAGTCGGTCGTATCCACCTCGATGATCGGGCCGCCCAATGGCAGCGGATCGAGCCGCCCGCGCAGGAGGATCGGCTCAAGCTCCGCCATGTTCGCCAGCTCATCATGCCCTGGATGCCGCTCGTCACTGGTCGCCCGTGAGCGACAACGCTCTAGCAGAACGGCGCCCTCAGCAACGCAGCAGACCTGAACGGGGCGGAAGCCGTAGCGCTCGCGTAGCGACAAGAAGGAGGGGGCGCACCGCTGCGCGTCGAAATTGGACTCGACGACGAGCGAGCGCCCAGCGGCAAGCTCCATCTCCAGCAGGTGAAAGAGCAGCGCGTACGTTGCGACGCCGAGTTTGCGTGACCACTCCCGGTCGCTCCAACCGAGTGTATCGAAGAGCGTCTCCTTGATGCCATCCTTGTAGAGAAAGGGCATGCGCAGTCGCGTGGCGAGCGTCCGGCCCAGCGTCGTCTTGCCGGAGGCTGGCGGCCCCGTCACGATCACCAGCGCGTTACTCATCTTTTGCTTCGGCTATGGTGAGCAGGGATTGGAGAAACGCGGCGTACTGCTCCTTCATCGGCAATTCCTCGTTCACTTTCAGTTTGCGGCGCTGATACGCCCTCGCCACCTGATGGTGCGGATCGTATCCGGTCTTCTCAACGAACTCATAGTAGGCTGCTGCCCCGCGCCTCTGCCAGAGCGGCAGATCATTGAAATTGACGCCATGCTGGAACAACGTCTCGTTTTTCTGCGCGGGAGTCATCTGGTGCATTGTCGCCGTCGCTTCGGCCACAGTCTGGCCTCCGTTGCGTAGCGTCCAGTAGACCCAGCCGTTGAGCGCGCAACGCGCCGCGTCCGCCTGACGCCAGCGGAAGTAATCGATCACCAGTTCTTGATTTACGCCGACCCAGATGCGGCTATCGAAGGTCACAGGCACGCCAGCCTGATGAGTGAAAGTCGCGCTGGCGATGCCTGCCGAAATGGAGACCAGCTTCTCCACCTCGCGGTCGAACATGTTCCACTGCGGAGGAAACAGTATGGAGATCTCGTCGCTCTCGGTGTAGGCATAGAGGCCGTGCAACTCTTCGAGGAGCGCGCTGGCGGTGTTGACCATGTAACCATGGAAGCGATCGTCGAATGGCTTCTCGAAGCCGGTCTCGGTGAAGCGCGAGAAGCTACGCCCATCTACCCGGATGACCGTCCATGCGCCGGGCAGGACACGCAGCGAGTGGAAGTATTCAAGCGCCCGCATGCGCTGCTCGAACTCATTGGGGTCCATCCGTAACTCCCTCTGACCAGGGCTGAACCAGGAAGGCGACGTCTTCGGCGATTCGCACGCTATAGAGTTGGTCGAAGCCCTCGGCGTATGCTGGCGGTTGCAGCTTCTTGCGCGTGCCGTAGATGGCGACCGGCGGAACTTTCGTCTTGCCTTCCCGTCCGGCGTTGCGCTTCACAGATGCGGCGACATCTGGAAGAAAATAGTAGCCGATGATCATGTATCCATGCTGCTTGCCCAGCGCGATCAGGGGCGCGCGGACCTCCACCGTGGGATTGGTGTTGTCCAGAGCGATGGACTGGCCTGCCTGCAATGCTTCATCAAGCAACTGTGCTTGCCGTCGCGCCGGATGAGGATTGTTACGCAGCAGATCCATGCTGATGTGCGTATAGCCATCCGCAAGACGCTGGCGGTAGAAGGTCGTCTTGCCCGCCGCCTGCAGGCCGATTAGCAGGATCAGTTCCACCGTCGCACAATACCCTTCCACGCTGCTTGGCGCCCAGCGTTGCATCACGTCGATCAATCGGCCATGACGGTCTCAAACAAGGTTCGCACGCGCTCGTGCTCATGGCTCAATGCCTGCCACACCGAACATCCCCACCGTCGTAGCGCCGCGTCGCGCTCCTCGCCCGGTGGCGCCTGCATCACATCGAGGATGGTCAGGTCCCCTGCGTGCGAGGGTCGCGTAAATCGCGGCCACGTCTTCGATCGGCGCGCGAGCAACATATGTATGTGCTCCACCTGCCGGCCTGAATAGCCGCGCTCGCAGGCGAGATACAGTCCGATGAGCGCGAACGCCGGGCCTATCGGGCGAGGGTCAGCTATGACATGTTGCGCGGCGTAGGCGTCCACCTGCAACTGGTGGACAAAGGCGCTAGCATGATCCCCTCGTGTCAACGTGTAGGCGTTTAGCTCGCCGTAGAGCCGCCAGCAGGCAGAAGAGGAGTTGTAGGGACTATCGGGATAGTCCTCCGCGACTGGCAGGCTCACCCCGCAACCAGGGCAATGACTGTAGCGGGGCGACGCCATATAAAAGAACCACTATTCCCTGAAACACTATGCGCCTACGCGGACTTGATCAGGCTTAGACTTCCGCGGCCTCGCCAGCGCGGGCGGTGAGTGTCGCCTGGATGAAGCGGTCAAGGTCGCCGTTGAGGTAGCCGGTGGTGTCGCCGGTCTCTGCGCCGGTGCGGTGGTCTTTCACCAGGCTGTAGGGGTGGATGGTGATGGTTCGTATCTGCGAGCCGAAGCCCGCCGAGACATGTTCGCCCTTCAGCCGCGCCGCCTCGCGCTCACGCTCCTCGATCTCCAGTTCGTACAGTCGCGACTTGAGCACGCGCATTGCTAGCTCGCGGTTCTGTATCTGCGAGCGCTCGTTCTGACACGTCACGACGATGCCGGTCGGCTTGTGGCG
>DATAOM010000265.1:0-8245 GCA_036265775.1 Ktedonobacterales bacterium
GCAGCGCACGCACGGCATGATGGAGAAGCTGCCGAAGGAACTGGGGCGTTATCTGGAGGGTGGCGACGCGCGCGTAATTGGCTATGAGCGCGACGGCACGCTCACTGGTTATATGGCCTTTGGCTTCGACACCGACCCCAGGGGCAACTTCATCGTCAACAACCTGCATGTGCGCGAGCTGATCTACGAGACGCGCGAGGCGCTGGCGGCGCTGCTGGCCTTCCTCAACTCACAGGCGGACCAGATCAGCCGCGTCGTGATCGAGACGCAGGATGAAACTTTCCACCACCTCTTCGCCGAGCCACGTGACGATTCCGGAGCGCTCTTCCCCTCTGTCTATCACCAGACCAACACGCAGGGCATCGGCATCATGTACCGCGTCGTGGATACGCGCGCGGCGTGGGCGGCGCTGGCAGGCGTAGACTTCGGCGGCGAGATGCTGCGGCTGCGGCTACATGCGCGCGACAGCTTCCGTCCCGCCAATGATCAGGCGATTACAGTCGCCTTCGCTGAAGGCAAGCCGCACATCGTCGAAGACGGCCAGCACGACGTGGCGCTCGACCTCGACATCGCGGAGTTCTCGTCGCTGTTGATGGGCGCGGTTGATCTGGAAAGCCTCTACCTCTACGGGCTGGCCGAGGTCTCCGATCCCGCCTGGCTGCCACGCCTGACGCGGCTCTTCGCCACGCCACGCAAGCCCATCACCACGACGCCGTTCTAGGCTTAGGGGTAGATGCCACGGACCTCGGTCGCGTGCGCCACGCGCGCCACCGCCAGCAGATACGCGCCGAGCCGATAATCGCAGCTCTGCTCGCCGCATTTGGCGCGCACCGCCTCGAATGAGCGCACCATCGTGCGTTCCAGGCGCTGGTTGATCTCGTCTTCCTCCCAGAAGAAGTGCATCAAGTCCTGCACCCACTCAAAGTAGCTCACCGTCACACCGCCCGCATTGGCGAGGATGTCGGGCACGACAGGAATCTTGCGCTCGGCGAGGATTGTGTCCGCCTCGGTCGTCGTCGGGCCGTTCGCCGCCTCGACGATCAGCCCTGCCTGCAGCCGTGGAGCGTTCTCCTCGGTGATCTGCCCCTCCAACGCGGCGGGGATCAGGATGTCGCAGGGCATTTCCAACAGCTTCATACCGTCTATGGCCTCCACGCCGGAGAGGCCCGAGAGCCGACCCGTCTGCTTCACCTGCTCCAGCGCGGCGGGAACATCAATGCCATCCTTGTTGTAGATCGCGCCGTAGACATCGCTCAAGCCGACGATCTTCGCTCCCGCCTGGTGCATCAGCTTGGCCGTCACCGAGCCGACGTTGCCAAAGCCCTGCACGATGACTCTCGCGCCCTCGAAGGTGATGCCCTCAGCTTTGCACGCTTCGCGTGCGGTGATGTAGACGCCGCGCCCCGTCGCCTCGACACGCCCCTCGCTGCCGCCGACGGCGACCGGTTTGCCGGTCACGACGCCGTGAATGGCGTAGCCATGGTGCATCGAGTACGTGTCCATGATCCAGGCCATCACCTGGGGATTGGTGTTCACGTCGGGCGCGGGGATATCACTTTCCGGGCCGATGACACCGGCGATCTCGGTGGCGTAGCGCCGCGTCAGCCGCTCCAGCTCCGTGCGCGAGAGCGTGCGCGGGTCCACGATTACGCCGCCCTTGCCACCCCCATAAGGGATGTCCACGACGGCGCACTTCCACGTCATCCACATCGCCAGCGCGCGCACCTCGTCCATCGTCACGTTGGTGTCGTAGCGGATGCCGCCCTTGGCCGGTCCACGGTTGACGTTATGCTGCACGCGATAGCCGGTGTAGACTTCGACCGTGCCGTCGTCCATGCGCACAGGGAAATGGACGGTGATCTCACGCTTTGGCTCGCGCAGTATCTTGCGCAGACCGGGATCGAGATCCAGGCGCTCGGCGGCGAGATCAAACTGCGCGACGGCTTCGGCGAATGGGTTGTGCGTGGCCGGTTGAGCCGGCTCTTTGATAGCCACGGAAACAGATCCTCCTGTGTGATGCGCCCTCGACGGCGCGATGGAAGCGCCATTGCTTCCCCTGTGCGCTTGCGGCATTCAATGAAGATGAGAACGCGCGAGACGGCACGATACTTGTAGCAACGGACGCCCGGAGCGCCGATAACACGTGCTACTCCGAGCGGTTACGCGCAGCTTGTCCGCTCAACCGCCCAGCGCGGAGTCCGCCTTGCCGAGCGAGCGCGGGTCGAGCGTGTAGAACGCGGTCTGCATCGCGGTCTCCTCGACGCCGACGGTCAGCGAGGTCAGCGCCTCGCCGACACCACGCGCGCGCAACTCGCCGACGATGTCCAGCGCCAGCCGCTCGGCGAGCCGCTCGGCGGTCGCGTTGTCCACCGGCAGCGGCACGACCGCCCACTTCGGCATCTGATAATAGATACGCCCATGCTCGCGCAGGAACGCCGCAGCCTCTTTCCCGGCGAACTCGATCTCCCAGGCGTCCTCCTGCTCGCTTATACGCAGATGTGGATTCTCCAGCGGCAGAACGAAGCGATGATCCCAGCGCTTGATGAGCGTGCGCACGATGTCCTTCATGACGACGAAGTCAACTACGTAGCTGTCGGCGGTGAGCTCGCCTGAGGCTTCGACGCGCACGCCGTAGTTGTGGCCATGCAGCGGCTCACATTCGCCCTCGAAGGTGATGAAGTGCGCCGCGCTGAACTCCAGGTTGCCGCGCTCGATGAGGATCTTCCAAGAAGACATGAATATGCGCGCTCGGTTCGTGTCGGGTGAACGGATGGCGTGGGATGACGATGGCGTCTGTTCGCCAGCAAACAGGTTCCACGCAATCACGGATTATAGCATGCCTCCCGATGAGCGGCAATCAGATGGCGCAGCCAAAAGCAGGTGTATGATGGAGATGAGCGATCATGCGCCTTAATCAGCGAAAAGCAGTGGAGAAGACAGATGAGCAAAGAAGATACCGGTAGCGGAGAATATGTGCTCGGTCATTCTACCGCCGAGGTCGACCGGCTGATTACCCAGGCCCGCGTCTATGAGCCGCTGACCCGACAGTTCTTGCTCGACGCTGGCCTCGAAACCGGCATGCGCATCCTCGATGTGGGCTGCGGCGTCGGCGATGTCTCGTTTCTCGCGGCGCGCCTCGTGGGGCCGGGCGGCGAGGTCGTCGGGCTTGATCAGTCGTCCCGTGCGATTGAGACGGCCAGCCAGCGCGCGCAGGACCTAGGAGCGACAAACGTCCGTTTCGTTGTAGGCGATGCAGGCGCTATGCAGCTTGACGAGTCATTCGATGCTGCAATTGGGCGCTCCGTGCTCCAGTTTTCGAGCGATCCCACAGCCATGTTACGTAAGGTCGCCACGTATGTGCGGCCAGGTGGAATCATCGCATTCCAGGAAGTGGACTGGTCGGGATGCCGTTCATTGCCGAACCTGCCTACCTTCAGCAGGTGCGTTGGCTGGGGCGTCGAGGCGATGCGCGGATCAGGCGCGGACCCTTACATTGGCTTGAAGCTGCATAGCGTCTACACTGCCGCTGGACTGCCCGCTCCAGCGCTCTCCTTACGGGCTGGTATTGGCGCGGGGCCGGATCAACCTATCTATGCGTCCATCGTCGGGCTAATGCGCAGTCTGCTGCCAGCGATGGAGCGGCTGGAGATAGCGAGCGCGGAAGAGGTGGACGTTGATACGCTGGGGAGCCGGATCAGCGCAGAGGCGGTTGCGGAGGATGCGACAGTAGTCTGGGTCTCGGTGATCGGAGCCGCGACTCGCTTGCCATAGACGCGTCGCGATGGCCTAAGCGCTGCTGGCAAGAGTGCGGCGATCCACATTGCCCGGCCGTTCCCGACGTGCTACAATGCCCGCCGTAGCCTGCGCGCGTCTTGCCTTGAACGACGGGGGATGACAATGCGCGGGGGAGAAGAAGGAGCGCGCCATGGCGACGGAAGTGCGATACGACGCGGAGCGCGTTGGCGAGTGGGGAACGCCGGCCGCCGCAGAGGGCGGCTCCTATATAGTGGAGAGCTTCACACTGCCCGACGGCGCGAAGCAGAGCGTGCGCATCTGGCGCGCCGCGAATCCCGTCGCGCCCACACTGGCGTTGCTGCATGGCCTGGGCGCGCACAGCGGCTGGTTCAACGACATGGCGAACAGCCTGAACGCAGCGGGGCTGCATGTCTACGTTCCCGATCATCGCGGCTTTGGCCGCTCCGATGGTGAGCGTGGACATACGCGTGACTGGCGCGCCTTCTCAGCGGACGTGAACGCGCTGCTGGACGAGATCGGACGGCGCGAGGCTGCCAGCAAGCTCTTCGCGCTGGGCCACAGCATGGGTGGCATCTTCGTCACCTACGCCGCCGCCGAGGACGCCAAACGCGCAACGCCGCGCCTTGCCGGGATCATCGCCATGAACCCATGGATCAAGAACGTGACGAACCTCTCGCTGGGCAATACCTTCGCTGTGCTTTTCGGCGGGATGCGTGGCTCTGCGCGCCATGTCATCTATCCCTACGACACCAGCACGATGACGAAGAATCCCGAGGCGCAGCGCATGCTGGAGGCCGACACCTATTGGGTGAAGACGCAGAGCGCGTCGTTTCTCTACCAGATTGGGCTGCGCATGCGCGGCCAGGTGATGGCCCGCGCCAAGGAGGTCCGCGCGCCCGCGCTCGTCGTCCAGGGTGAGGGCGATGTCGTGGTCTCGCAGCCGGCGACGAAGCAGTACTTCGAGACACTCGGCAGCGCTGATAAGACCTTCAAGACCTATCCCGGCTACACCCACGATTGTGAGTTCGAGACAAACCGCTCGGCGCTCGATCAGGACATCGCGGCCTGGATTCACGCGCACAGCGCCTAGCCGCCGATCTCAACCAACGTCACACCTGGCTTTCATGCCGGGTGAGGATTGAAACAAACATGCTGGAGATATTGCTGACCCTCTCGCGGATTTTCCACGAGGCGGGCTACGAGTTGTATATGGTCGGCGGCGCCGTGCGCGATCTGCTGTTGCGGCGCGACGCCGCGCTGGACATTGACCTGGCGACCAATGCCCGACCCGACGAGATCAAGCGACTGGTCAACCAGACACATCCGGCGGCGGTGATCGCGCTGGGCGAGAAGTTCGGCACGATCCGCGTCCACTACTGGCGTACGCGCGCCGACAGCGCTGAAGATACAGAGACAGAGAGCGCCACGAGCAGCCCCGCGCCAGCGCCGGTAGTGGCCGAGGCGCCCGCCGATGTGGACGTCATCGAGATCACGACCTACCGCAGCGACCGCTATGACCCCGACTCGCGCAAGCCGGAGGTCACCTTCGGCGACACGCTGGAAGACGACCTGCTGCGCCGTGACTTCACCTTCAACGCGATGGCGCGCGACCTGCAGACCGGCGAGATCATCGATCCGTACGGAGGGCGCGAGGACCTGGAGCATGGCCTCATTCGCGCGGTGGGCGATCAGCCGGAGCGCCGCTTCGACGAGGACCCCTTGCGCATGCTGCGCGCGGCGCGCTTCGCCGCCCAGTTCAACTTCCGGCTGGAAGAGCGCACACGAGCGGCCATCGAGCGGCAAGCTGGGACGCTCGCCAAGATCAGCCGCGAGCGCATCCGCGACGAGTTCACCAAGTTGCTCGTCGCGCCGCATCCAGGGCTAGGTATTCGCCTGCTGGTCGATCTCGGCCTGATGCCGCATGTTGTCCCTGAAGTAATGGAATTGCGAGGCGTAAGCCAGGCGCCAGGCCACTCGAAAGATGTCTACGAACATGTGGTGCGCGTCGTCGAGCGCATCCCGCCCCGGCCCGCGACGCGCTGGGCCGCCCTCACCCACGACATCGCCAAGCCGCGCACGCGCAGCCTGGAGGACGGCAAGGTCCATTTCTTCGGCCACGAAGATGTTGGGGCGGTGATGGCGCGCGAGATTCTGCGGCGGCTGAAGTTCGACCGCGCCTTCATCGATCATGTGACGCGGCTGGTGAAGATGCACATGCGCGCCAACGCCTACACCTCTGAGTGGACCGATGGCGCGGTGCGGCGACTGATGTACGACGCTGGCGACGCCTTTACGGACTTGCTCGACCTCTCGCGCGCCGACATCACCAGCTATCGCCCGGAGCGCGTCTCGCGCGCGGTGGCGCGGGTGGACGATCTGGAGCGGCGGGCCAACTGGCTGCGTGAGGAGGCGGAGCGCGTCCCCATCAAGAGTCCGCTGGACGGCAATGACCTGATGGAGCTGTTCAACCGCGAGCCGGGCGCATGGATTCGCCCGATCAAGGATCACCTGCTGAACCTCGTCATCGACGGCGCGCTCGCCCCTGACGACCGCGAGGGAGCCATCGTCGAGGCGAAGAAGCTTCTGGCGCAATCGGAGGGCGAGTAGCGCAGGTGGCCTGGTGCATCCAATGACCGTGGTCACCGTGTTCATCCAAAACCACGAACAAGGTGAACACGGTCCACCTGATGGGCGGTCGCATGTGCTTTCCACCCTGAATCTCTCAGACTGAGGAGCGCGTGATCAGCACCCATATTCCCTCGGGATCATGAGCCTGGACTCGAACTTACCCGACTGGACTTTCCCTTATGATCCCCATGACTGACATCTTTGCCACTGTGGTCTTTGGCCTAGCCGCCTCCCTGTGCTGGGGCAGCGGCGATTTTAGCGGCGGGCTGGCCTCGCGCCGCATCAACGCCTCCAGTGTCGTCATCGCCGGCTATACGGTGGGATTCGTCCTGCTGCTCGTGTTGGCGCTGATCTGGAGGGAGCCATTCCCCGCGCCGATGGACCTGCTCTGGGGCGGTCTTGCAGGACTGGTGGGGGCGCTGGGGCTGATTGCGTTCTACACAGCGCTCGCCAGCGGCAAGATGGGAGTCGCCGCCCCTGTCTCGGCGGTACTGACCGCGACGCTCCCCGTCCTCTTCAGTGCTCTCACCGCGGGACTTCCTGGCCCGCTGCGACTGGGGGGCTTCGTCCTCGCGCTGCTCGCAATCGCGCTGATCTCACGCCCGGAACACGCGACCCAAAACCGGCCGCAAGGGATCGGCCTGGCCGTGCTGGCGGGGGTTGGCTTCGGCTGCTTCTTCATCCTCATCAGCCGCGTGAGCCCGGGCGCTACCTTCTGGCCGCTAGCCGTCGCGCGTCTGGCCTCGGTCGTGTCATTGTTCGTCGTGATGCTGCTGCGTCGGCAACCGAAGCAGCAGATGCTGTCTGGGGTGAGGCGAGTCGCGCCGCTTGTGCTGCTCGCCGGGACGCTGGACGCCATGGGCAACGCCTTCTTCGTGCTCGCCGCCCACAGCGGCCGTCTCGACGTCGCGGCCATCCTGTCCTCGCTCTACCCTGCGGCCACGGTGCTGCTGGCGGCGGTTGTGCTGCGCGAGCGCGTCACGCGCATTCAGGCCGCCGGTATCCTGCTTGTGCTGCTGGCAATCCCCTTGATCTCGGCGCAACTTTAACGAGGGCGCCCCGGCGATGCGCCGTAATGTCCCTGCCCCCACCCACACGACCGTGGTCACCGTGTTCATGTTTTTGGATGAACACGGTGACCACGGCCTACCCACGGCCAACCGTTGTCAGTGGGCAGGCCAGATCAGGCGGTTGCGGCCTCGCCGAGCAGGCCACGCGCGATTACCACACGCTGGATCTGGTTCGTCCCCTCGAAGATCTGCGCCACCTTCACGTCACGCATGTAGCGTTCCACCGGCCAGTCGCGCACATAGCCCGCGCCGCCAAGCACCTGCACCGCATCGGTCGTCACGGCCATCGCCGCGTCGGTGGCGAAGCACTTGGCCATCGCGGCGTACTGCGTCGCCGTGGGAACGCCATCATCCATCGCGGCGGCGGCCTGATGCGCCAGCAGACGCGACGCCTCAACCTTCATCGCCATATCGGCGAGCATGAACTGGATGCCCTCGAATGCGGCGATGAGCTTGCCGAACGCCAATCGCTCGCGCGCGTAGCTCGTCGCCACGTCGAGCGCCGCCTGCGCCACCCCGGTCGCCGTCGCCGCGATGTTGATCCGCCCGCCATCCAGCCCGGAGAGCGCGATCTTCAAGCCCTCGCCCTCCGCGCCGAGCCTGTTCGTGGCGGGGATCTTACACTGGTCGAATAGCAATTCGCCAAGCGGCGAGGCGTGCAGCCCCATCTTGCGCTCCAGCTTGCCGATGCTGAAGCCAGGCGTCCCTTGCTCGATGACGAAGGCCGAGACGCCGCGCGAGCCGCGTTCTCCACTGCGCGCGAAGACAAGATAGAGATCGGCGACGCCGGC
>DATAOM010000266.1:0-4791 GCA_036265775.1 Ktedonobacterales bacterium
CCGACGTGTTGCAGATCGGCAGCCGCAACATGCAGAACTTTCCGCTGCTACGCGCCGTTGGCCGGACGCAGCGCCCTGTCCTGCTCAAGCGTGGCTTCGCGGCGACCATCGAGGAGTGGTTGCTCGCCGCTGAATACATCCTGCTGGAGGGCAACACGCAGGTCATTCTCTGCGAGCGTGGCGTACGCGGCTTCGACCCCAACACGCGCAACCTGCTCGATCTCTCCGCCGTCCCGCTCCTCGCGCAACTCACGCATCTGCCCGTGCTGGTGGACCCCAGTCACGCGACCGGACGCGCCGATCTTGTCGTCCCGATGGGCGTCGCGGCCATTGCGGCGGGCGCGGATGGTTTGCTGGTCGAGATGCACCCGCGCCCCGATGCCGCCCTCTCCGACGCCGAGCAGGCCATCACCCCTGGGCAGCTCGTCACGCTCATCGCGCAGACGAATGCCGTCCGTGCCGCCCTCGCTCCATCTCGCTAGCGGGTCGTAGCCTCGCGCTCAGATTCCACTACAGCGCCACGAAGTGGGAAGAGCGCCTCGACTAGCAGCGCGAAGAACGCGATTGCCCCCATCACTGCGCTGATGGTGTGCGCGCGGTCCCAGGCGTCGCGTGTCTCCGGCCATGTCACCGGCAACGTCTCCGGCGTCCAATTGGCGATCTGCTGGTTGAGCGGATTATTGCCAAACGCGAAGGCGAGCAGCGTCCCGGCGAAGCAGAGCGCCGCCAGCAGCGCCAGACCCGCCGCGACGCGCTCGGCCCGCAGCAGATACGCCAGGATGAGCGACGCCACCAGCCCCACCACCTCGGCGATCCCACCGACGACGGCGTACCCGCCATAGAACGTGTGCTGTATCGCCAGCCACTCCGCGCCAGAAAGCTGCGCCTTGCCCGGCGCCTCCAGCACGTGCGTCAGCGTCAACCCCAAGACGAGCGCGGCGCAGGTGATGGCGACGAAACGGAGTGTGCGCGTGAGCATACGGACTCCTTCCCTGAACTGTCATGTTTCCCTGGCGCCACGCTGGGCCGGCGTCCTTGCGTACCCCTGCGTAGCGCATCCCAGCATCTGGCGCTCAAGGCGGCGTCAGGCATCGTCATTGGGAACTGGGGAAGATGCCGGAAGCGCTGGCGGATAGGGGCGCTATACGCGATTCGGCACGCAGAGACCAAGCCGAGATACTATGGGGCGGACGCGGGTCTGGACGAGAGCGAACTTGGCGCGTCGAGATTGGCGTCCTGGCTGACCCCAACGCCAAGCCGATCCACCAGCTCACCACCAAGCCAGGCGGTAAAGACTGCGATCCCGGCGGCAATGATCTGCAGCGCGAAGCCGAAGCCGTTGGGCGTATGATCCACCGTCCCCAGCCGCAACAGCCAGCTCATGAAGAAGAGGATCACGACGATGACATTGCCGCCGCCATGCAGCAGCCCGATGCGCTTCGCACGCGTATTCGCCGGGATCGCCAGCCAGTCCCAGAGCCCGAAGACGGCGGCGAGCAGCCCCGCCACGATACCAGCGATGATGTTCCAGAAGGCTGCGGTGGCAAGTCCGACCGCGCCGGTGATGTAGTACAGGATGTCGAAGATGACAGACATCGCCAGCAAGCCTAAAGGAAAAACGATCAACACGGGTGAATGGGATGCCCAAACGCTCGCGCTCGGCTTTCCATCTCGCTTCCTCCTTGCTTTCTCCTGGCGCCGCCGCCAGGCTCATCCCTGGGCCAAGCCTGACACGGCGCGCCACTCGCAGAAGGACAATCCAGCGAACGTCGCCTTTTGGGCGACCCAGGCAGCGCGCATGAAGACGGAAACTATACGCCCGGCGTTGTGTCATGTAGCGCCACATGAAGGCGCTGGCTTCCTTGCCGGTTCGTTGCGCGTCCATACGCTCGCCTGTGACGTGGGATGAGGGTTCCGCCAGGCACCATACACACGCGCCGGTGTGCCTGATCCATCAGTAAACAGCATATCCAGTGACGCCCCTACGAGGAATAGGAGATTCCCGTAGATTCGCGTACACGCGTGTGCGCCAGCATAGCCCACCTGGCCAAGTCGCTCCATCCAGAAGCGGCCAGGAATGGCCTAAGTGAGCGTGTCCTGAGGCGCCTTCTTGCGCCTACGCGCTACCGGCTTGCGCTGCGCGCCTCTGGTCAGTATCCACTACTGGTTGAGGTCGGACTACCTGGGCTACTTGGACCCGAAGGCGACGTGTTTCCATTACAGGCGACGACGCCGAGCGCGATGACGATGAGCAGCAGCAACAGCGCACACAGTTGCTGCGCTTGTATACGGCGACGACTCATGAGCGATTCCTTTCGCTGCCTCTTGTCGAGGGGTCTTGGTATCCATCCCGATACCCTCGTACGGACTACGCGTTCAGGTTACAACAGCTACAGCGCTCTCACGGGCGGATCAAGGCGATATGGGCGGGCCTAGGTGATCATCGTAGCGTCTCGTGTACAAGACGGCGCCATTGGCGCGTCGTAAGATGCGATCGAAAGATGAGATTGAGATATGATGCGAGAGCGCGCCGATACGCGTAGCGTCAGGGGGCTAAAGGAGCAGCCAGATGACACGGATCGCGGTAATCTCTGATATTCATGGCAATGCCGTCGCGCTGGACGCCGCGCTGGCGGACATCGAGCGCGCGGGAGTCGATCAGATCGTCTGCCTGGGCGACGCGATTCAGGGCGGCGCGCAGCCCGCGCAGACCGTGGCGCGCCTGCGTGACCTCGCCTGCCCCGTTGTAATGGGCAACGCCGACGCCTGGCTCCTCAGCGGTGTGGAAACCGGGAGCGAGACGATCAGCGAGGAGCAGGAGGCCGTGCGCCAGTGGTCGCTCGCGCAGCTTTCCGAGGCCGACCGCGCCTACATCGCAGCCTTCACCCCAACCGTCATCCTCCCCCTCACGCCTGAGCGCGATCTGCTCTGCTTCCACGGCTCACCCACCTCCTTCGACGACATCCTCCTGCCCAACTCCCCAGAGGAAGAGTACGAGCGGCTGTTGGGTCCCTATGCTCCAGCGATCATGTGTGGCGGCCACACGCACTGGCAACAGGTCCATCGCCTCGGCGCGACCTTCTTCTTCAACCCCGGTAGCGTTGGCCTCGCCTACAACCACAATCAGCCCGAAGAGCATTTCAAGCTCGACCCCTGGGCCGAGTACGCCATCCTCAGCGAGACCGACGGAACGCTCGGACTGGAGTTTCGCCGTGTCCCGGTGTCGGTGGACGCCGTGCGCGAGGCCCTGCGCGCGAGTGGGCGTCCCAACGCCGAGGCGTCCCTCGCTCAGTATGAGTGACCAGTTACTCTTCATTTCTTCAGGCCGTCTGCACAACAATGGGCGTGTGACCTGAAGCATCATGAGCGACGCCACAAACCCAGGCGCCGATCAACAGGTTGATGCCTGTGCGTCGGCGCCAACGCTGCGTTCCCATGCGGTCTGGAAGTGAGCAAGAGGGGGAGGAATGGTATGGCTACATCACCTGTTCCGGCGAAGAAGAAGAAAACGGCGACTCCCTCGGCGCAGCGCGCGCTGTCCTCCAGCTTTCACGCCGAGCTTGAAGAGCGCCTCGTGCGCTATACACGCATCGACACACAGAGCGATGAAGCGTCCCATACCAGCCCCAGCACGAGCAAGCAGTTCGACCTCCTGCGCCTGCTGGCGGACGAGTTGCGTGAGATCGGCGCGCAGGATGTGGCGCTCACCGACTACGGCGCGGTCCTGGCCACTATTCCGGCGACAGCAAAGGCCAATGCGCCAACCATCGCGTTTCTGGCGCATGTGGACACGGCGCCCGCCTTCAACGCGACCGACGTCAAGCCGCTCGTCCATCGCAAGTACGCTGGTGGCGACATCACCCTCCCCGACGATCCCCATGCCATCCTCTCGCCAGAGCGCTTTCCCTACCTGGCCCAGAAGGTCGGCGACGACATCATCACCGCCAGCGGAACCACCCTCCTGGGCGCGGACGACAAAGCTGGCGTAGCCATCGTCATGACGCTGGCCCACTATCTGCTGCGCAACCCCGACATCGCCCATGGCCCCATCCGCATCGCCTTCACCCCCGATGAGGAGATCGGTCGCGGCGTCCATCCCAACCTGCCGCGCGACCTCAAAGCCGACGCAGCGTATACGCTGGACGGCGCCGAGAAGGGCGAGGTGGTCTTTGAGACCTTTTCGGCGGACAAGGCGACCGTGACCATTCAGGGCGTCTCGACCCACCCTGGCGACGCGAAGGACGAGCTGGTCAACGCGCTGCACCTCGCCGCCAAGATCGTCATGACGCTGCCCCACGTCACGCTGACTCCCGAGACCACCGACGACCGCCAGGGCTTCATTCACCTCTATCGGATGAACGGGACCGCAGCCGCCGCCGAGCTTCACTTCATCGTGCGCGACTTCGAGCGCGACAAGCTGCGCGCCCATGGCGAGCTGATCCAGCAGGTCTGCGCCACAGTACAGGCGACCGAGCCACGCGCCCGCATCACCTGCGACATTACCCCGCAGTATCGCAACATGCGCGACTGGCTCGAAAAGGACATGCGCCCGGTCGAGCTGGCGCGCGAGGCCTGTCGCCAGCTCGGCGTCGAGCCGATCTCCACGCCAATTCGCGGCGGCACCGATGGCTCGCGGCTGACAGAGCTTGGCGTGCCGACGCCCAATCTCTTTACCGGCATGCAAAATATCCACGGCCCGCTGGAGTGGATCAGCGTGCAGGATATGGCCGCCGCGACCACGATGTGCATCCAGTTGGCGAAGTTGTGGGCAGGCGAGCAGAAGGCGTCGCC
>DATAOM010000267.1:0-2085 GCA_036265775.1 Ktedonobacterales bacterium
CAGGCCTACAACCACACCATCCTGCCGCTCGCCTCGTCGCGCGACAAACGCACCCAGATTCACTGGGGGCTGACCGATTTCTCCCATCGCTTTGGCCACCCGGCGGAGGGCATGTGGCTCGCTGAGACTGCCGTGGATCTAGAGACGCTCGATCTGGCCGCTAGAGCTGGCGTGCGCTACACTGTCCTGGCGCCTTGGCAGGCTGGCGAACCAATTGACCCGACGGAGCCGTATTTCGTACGGCTGCCGAGCGGGCGCGAGATCACCGTCTTCTTCTACAATCGCTCCCTGAGCGGCGCCGTCTCGTTCGACCCTGAAGCCACCAACAACGCCGACGCCTTCGCTGCGACCACGCTGCCGCCGCAGATCAACTATGCCAAACGCGAGCGCCATGAGCCACAACTCATTACCATCGCCACCGACGGCGAACTGTACGGCCACCACAAGTCGTTCCGTGACCACTTTCTCTCGCGCCTGGTGGATGCGAGCGCGGCGGCGAACGGCTTCGAGGTCGTTACCCTGGCGCGCTATCTGACCATCCGCCAGCCAACGCGGACCGTCACACTTAACACGCCGAGCGCGTGGAGCTGCGCGCACGGCGTCGCACGCTGGAGTACAGGCTGCTCCTGCACAAACGGCGATTCCTCCTGGAAGTCAGCGCTACGCCACGCGCTGGACGGGCTGGCCGGGCGGCTGAACGAGGTCTTCGAGCGCGAGACGGCGGGAGGTCTGCGCGATCCATGGGCGGCGCGCGACGACTATCTAGCGCTACGCAACGGATGGATGAGCCAGGACGCCTTCTGGGACAGGCATAGCGCCAGATGGAAATGGTTCCGCAACCACACGCTGGAGGACCGCATGCTGCGGCTGCTGGAGGCGCAGTATTACGGCCAGGCCATGTACACGAGTTGTGGCTTCTTCTTTGACGATCTCGATAGCATCGAGCCGCGCAACGACATCGCCTACGCGCGCAAGGCGATCAGCGAGATCTGGCAGGCGACGGGGACCGATCTGCAAGCGCAATTTGTCGCCGATCTGGAGCGCGCGCATAGCTCCCGTAGCGGCGCGACCGGAGCCGACCTCTACCGCTTGCTGCCGTCACGCCCATCGGACGAGTTGCCGCCACTGGCAGGCACGACCGACGAGCCTGCGGCCTGAGCGGGCGCTTCTTCCGCTTCTTCCGCTTCTTCCTGCTCGGCGCTGGACCCAGGCGTCTCCTCATTCGCCGTAGTGGGGGCGATGGGCAGTGTAAATGAGAAGACGCTGCCACTATCCAGTTCGCTCTCGGCCCAGATCTGCCCACCGTGCAGCTCGACCAGATGCTTCGCAATCGCCAGGCCAAGCCCGGTCCCCGTCGCATTCGATCCAGCGTCATTTTGTGAGAGATCAGCAGCGCGGGTGCGCGCGCGATCAGCCTTATAGAAACGCTCGAAGACGCGCGACAAGTCCTCAGAGGGGATGCCCACACCGGTATCACGCACGCGAACCGTCAGCGCGGGCTGGAGCGCAGTGAGCGGCGCACTCTTGCGTCCCCGAGGTTGCGATTTGTTCGGCGGACTGGCGCCAGCGCAGCATTCCGCCGAGACCGTCACGGCGCCGGCCGCCGGAGTGAACTTCAGCGCGTTGTCGATCAGGTTTATCAGCGCCTCGCCGACACGTTTGCCATCGGCCAGCGCATCAGGTAGCCCCTCCGGCGTCTCGGAACGCAGGGTGATTCCGCGCTCGTCGGCGATGGGACGCATGCGGTCGAGCGCGACTTCGATTACGCCTGCGATATCTGTTGGCTCCAGATGCAGCTCGATCTTGCCCGATTCGATACGCGATAGCTCCAGTAGCTCGTTGACCATCTGCGAGAGGTGATCCACCTCGGCGAGGATGCGGCGGGCAAACTCGCGCGCGCCCTCAGGATCGCGTCCGAGCGCTTCCTGCAACGTCTCCGCCATCAGGCGCACGGCGGCGAGCGGCGTGCGCAACTCATGTGAGACGTGGGCGACGAAATCCTTGCGCACGGTTTCGAGACGCCCCATCTCGGTCAGGTCGTCTATGGTGAGGAAGAGGTACACCGCGTCGCGCGCCTCAGGGTGA
>DATAOM010000268.1:0-5989 GCA_036265775.1 Ktedonobacterales bacterium
TGCGTCTGCTGCATGCGGTCGTCACCGGAGTCGATAAAGCTGGAGGAGCCTAACTGCGAGGCGGCTGGCGGCACGCCGTACGTCTCACTGCCAATGACGACGCTCGACAGCCTGGGCATACCGCCCTGGCTTACCTTCTCGCGATCCGTCAGCGCCCATACGCCGAGCCGGTTGTCGGTGGTGAACGTCGGATCGAGCGAGCCCATCATGAACTCTGCGTCTGCTGGGCCATTGGTGATGGCGGGTTGCACGCCGAAGGCGATGTCGCCACCAATGCTCAGTTTGTCGAACTGCGCAAAGTGGAGGTTGGACGCATGGTGGAGGAGGTCCGACTTCGAGATGGCATAGATCTGCGTGCCGTTGAACTCTGGACCCAGGATCGAGAACTCATCGGTGCTGATGTAGAGATTCTGCTGATCGATGCCCAGCCGCGGCTGGTCGCCAAAGCACGGGCACCCCTGATGGTTGGGCGTGCCGTTCGTCCCGTCGTCTGTCGCGTCGAGGTGATACACCGTCCACGGCGTCGTCGGGTCGCCTGAGGTGTTGACCGCGATGTCGGTGTGCGCATGGTCGGTGAAATCAACGCCCAGACCGTCAACGGTGCTAATGAAAAGGATGACGGCGTACCAGGTGTGCGTCGAAGGCTCGTAGTAGCAACGCGGATCGCTGGTGAACTCGGTCAGGCCCTCGTTGAAGAGAACATTGACGTTGAAGGGACCCGCGACACGGTGGCCGTTGGTACGGTAGATGGAGTAGGCCGAGTTCACCGGTTCGACCACGAAGCCGTTGCCAACGCACAGCCCTTGATCAGGTGGCTCGAACTCCGCGCCAAAGTTGCTGACGCCGCTATCGCGGCTGCCGACGCCATCGAAGTTAGTCAACAACGCGCCAGCGCTTCGGTTGTCCAGCGCAGCAGATCCCGCGCGAGGCCCTTGCGTGGTGGGATGCGACTGAGCGTTACGAAGTTGGACGGAATGCGGCGAGTGGGCGCCCTTTATCACATTCCTTGCGCTGGTGGAAGCCGCGGCGGCGCTGGTCTGCGAGGGTGTAGCCGATCCGGCTTGTGGAATCAGCCCAGCGCGTCCGCTGTAGTCAGGAGCGCTCGCGGCCTGCGTGCGAGGGGCAAACGCATAATAGGCGCCAATGACCACGGCGGCTATGGTTGCGACGACGGTGAGGGGAACAACGAGTCGTCGGAGGGTCACTCTTCCAAGGTGGGGACCTGACGCAAAGCGCATATCTGCCATCTCCTAGCCACTCATCTGCGTGTGGATCAGATCGGGCGGTGTCTCCATCCCGATCTGGTCGAGACTCGACCAAGCAGTTCAGTGTTCGAAGCGCGTCAATACGGCGCGTTCATGCTGATGTGACGAGAGAAAACGTACCTCCTGCTAGGCGCATCCATGTCGACGCAGTGGGCAATCCTTACGCGTCACGTGATTCCTGAGCGGTGGCGCAGACGCAGCAAGGTCTGCCATAGATGCTGCTCAATAGATGCCGCTCGATGGGTCACAGCGGCCATGCGTGAAGAGCGCACGCCGCTACGTGAACGAGCAGACGCTCCTCACCTTAGAGGCGACGAAGCAAGGGCGCCTGAGTAACACGGAGGAGCGCCACTGACCCTTCGGCTCTCCATGCGCAAGGCTCCAGATGGAGAAGTTAGTGGCAGCCCACGGTCGTATAGCTGAGACTGGCCGGGCTTGCGTCCAACCCAGCGCCCTGATCGTCCCCTGAAGCCGTCGGCGTGAACGTGATGACGCCTTGCCGGCCAGAGCCGCCTTGCGACCCGTTGGAGCGCGTCGTGTTTTGCAATTGGATTGGTATGCTGCCTCCGGCGGCAAGCTGACCTCGCTGTGGAGAGACGGTGACACCCGCTTGCTGCGCGGGCACAGAGAACGTCGCTTGCCAATTGACCTTCGCCGAACCCGTGTTCTGAAGCGTAACATATTGGGTGCGTTGGCCACTGACGCAGCTCAATTGCACGCTGCTTGGCGTGACCTGCAGCGACGCCGTGGTTGCGCTGGGGCTGGGCGTAGCGTTGGCTGTCGCCGATGGGCTGCCGAGCGCCGCGCCACGGGTGGACGATCCGAAGGCGCCACCCGACGAGAAGGCGCCGGCCTGGGCGAACAGAAGCAGGCCGACGAGCGCGACAAACAGCACGATGTTGGCGCCCAGACTGATGCCAAACGCCAGGGCGCTGACGTATCCGCCTGGAGTCTCTTTGATCTCGATTGGACGCTGGCGTCGCCCATTCCCCCCTGGCCAGATGAGCTTCTCATTGGGCGCCTGGGCGTCCGCAGGGGCGCCTGGCTCTTGCCGGCTCAGGTGCGGTATGGTGGGTCCGTCATGGCGCACGTGCCATTCCTTCCCGTGGGGAGGAGCGGCGCCTATCGTCGTCCATCATGCCTGCTCTCCCGTGGCTTCATGATAGCGACGCGGGAGCGCAGGAGCAAATCGCATAGCCAAACTCGTATGCGTAGCGTGTCTGGTCGTGCGCGATTCGGCGTGATTCGGGGCGCGAGTTACGGCGTCGGGGTGGTGTTATCGGGCGTTGGGCAGGAAAAATCTAGCTCTTCCGGTGCGCTCTGCTGTATCGCTCCACTCAGGTGGGCAATGGCTTCACGTCCGAGGCCATAGGCGCCAACCAGGGTATAGCCTTCTGTCGCTCCGGAGCCATCAAACCGCACGAATGGGGTATCGCCCTTGACCTCCACTGGCTGATACTCCAGATGAAAGGATGCGCCTGGCAGGGCAGTCCCCGTCACGGAAAAGCACATGGCTTTGTCGCCCAGCACATAATCGTATAGCCGCACCAGGCCGCTGAGGTGCTTGCCGCCATCCTGCTCGAGTCGCAGGTTCACCTTGGAAAATACACTATGCTGTGTGCTCTCCGTCAGCGCGCCCGTCCACACACCGCTCAGTTGCGGGATCTGGCTAGAACTACTCGTCCCACATCCTACCATCAGCAGACAGACAAGCGTCAACAGCAGCCCGGCGATGAGGATTCGAGAGTGGCGTGGCATCTGGCGCTCCTTCGGTTCTCTCACTCCAGCGTGTCCGCGCGGGACACTGATCAATAAGTCGCGATGGCAAAGTGGTATTTCTCGCCATGTGCAGTCTCTTCGACGCTCGCGCTCCAGAGCACGTCGTGCGCGCCTGCGGGGACTACGGTGATGCTCGCATACGTCTGCTCACTCTCACCGGCTTGCCACTCGTTCGACCCTGGAGGCAGCCAGTAGAGCGTCGTGCTCTTCTTATCCTCGTCGTCGATGGAGCCGAATACCGCGCCATCGTGAGCGATGCCCACAACCCCTCCGCTTCCACTCCTCACCCCACTCGCCACATCATTGCTCTCGCGCCAGGTAAGGCCGCCATCGAAGGTGCACACGATCTTCAGGCGCAGAGCGGCAAGCACTGCCGACTCGTCATCTATGATGGCTGGCACGCCACAGTAGCTCCAGGGACCGCCATTGTGAGGCGGGCGTATCACTATCCAGTCAAGTGGAGCGCTGTAGCTGGGCATCCTCTTCCATGTTCGCCCCTGATCGTCGGAGGACCAGAGCAGGCCTTCCGCATGGCTTGTCTGGCTCTGAGCTTCGAGGACGAGCTGACCATGCGCTGGCTCCATCCACAGCTTGATGATGAACGCTGCGGTAGGGGGGAACGGCGCGGCGAGCGCTTTTCCGGTCTTCATCTGGTCGTCGCTGACGACCATGTGGAAGTCGATTCCGTTCTCACCGAGTGTGGAATAGGTCTTGCCGCCCCATGTCGCCAGGGCCACCACTGATTCGTCTGCGCCGAAGCCAACCTCTCGCCACGATGCGCCGGCGTCGAAGGTGACAAAGTTGGAGCTATGGGCGTTCCCGCCTGCCGCATCTAGTTTGCCCCAGACAATATTCGCCACCGCGATCCTGCTCTCAATCTGATCTACCGCCATCACGCAGAACTTGATGTCGCCGCGTGTAAAGGGGATGTCGGTTGCGCGCGTCCATGTCCGCGTGCGGTCACCTGAGCGCCAGACAGCCGGGCGGGCGTTTGGCGTATCCGGCGCGATGGCGCAGGCGTAGGTCACATTGCCATCATTCGGCGCAACAGACGGGTAGGCTGGAGCATAGCCAGTGGGGACAACGGGCAGCGCGACATCTACCCATGTCAGCGCTGGCGCCGTGGGTGTGGCGGTGGCGGTTCCAGATGGGCGACGCGCTCCCCCAACCTGATAGAAGAGCGCGGCGAAGCCGGAGACAATGAGCGCGACCGAAGCCGCCATGACAACCGCCCACCGCAGTCCATGTCGCCGCGTGCGTTGCGCATTGGACGAATAGAGCGAATAGGGCGCATCCACTGGCGACGTGGTGGTAGAGGCGCCATTGAACGCTTCGTCATCGTCACCCTCGTCAGACAGATCCCATCCTGCGGAGGACAAGGCGGCGTCAGGCGTCGCAACAGCAAGCCGCGAGCGTAGATCACTCCAGGCGCGGTCGAAGGGAGTGTCAGGCGACGCGCCACTATCGGCGGCGCGCACTGCAGTGGCGAGCGTACGCCACTCATCGCACTCGCGCTGGCATGCCAGGCACGCGTGTAGATGGGCCTCTACTTCAGCGCGTCTAGCCTCTGGCAGGCGATTGTTGACATAGTCGGGAAGGTCTGCGGCGACATGCTGCGCGGTCAATCGCTCGTCATGCTCGTTCATCAGCGTATCTCCCCCAGGCGCTCGGCGGTGGCGAGATGTTCCTGGAGCGCGCGCCGCGCATAACTCAGCCGGCTCTTGATGGTGCCTAGCGGCACGTCGAGTATCCGCGCCGTCTCTTCGAGCGAGAAGCCATAGGAGAACACCAGGTCCAGCGCCTCGCGGTGTTTGATGGAGAGGCGGTCAAGCGCGTCGGCGAGCGCCATGCGCTCGATCACGGCGTCCTCATGCGAGGGCTCGCCTTCCTCGAATGGCCAATGATCGCGCTCATCATCCCGCGCTTTGTCGTTCCAAAGATGGCCCTCCGCTCGCCGAGCCAGGTCGCGGCGCGCGTTCAGGGCGCGATGGCGCGCGATGCGAAACAGCCAGGTCGCAGGAGTGGCCTCCGCGCGAAACGTGGCCGCCTGGTGCCAGGCGGCCACGAACACATCCTGGGTCACCTCGTCGGCGAGATGGGCGTCTTCGTTGACCAGCCGCCAGATGTAGCGCCACAGCGGTCCCCGATAGCGAGCATACAACTGCTGGAGCGCCTGTTGGTCGCCCCGCGCCATCTGGATGAGCAGCGTCACATCGCTGTGTTCGTCGTGCTGGCTGCCGCCGGACCTGTTGATGGAACTGTTCAACTCATCGTTCATACTGAGGCCATCCACCTTGGCGCTCTTGGGGATTCCCTACCCTGTCTACTACGACGTAGCAGAGGCAGGACGCGCCTGACAACTATACAGTCACCAGCATACGGCCAAAGGTTCAAATGTCCAGATTACTCCTAGCAGGCGCGCTCCACTTGTCGGTCCTGGTGGCGTATGGCACACTATATCGGCGGCGACCTGCGCCGCGCTCGGCGCGCGCCGAGAGGCGATCTGCGTCCGGCTGAGGCTTCAAAGAGGCTGCATACATGCGAAAGATCGACGCGTTCGCGCACATCCTGCCTCGCCCCTATCTCGAACGGCTGGAGCGGCAACTCGAGAAGACCATGGCTCCGAGCCAGCTCGCCTACTACCGCGAGGGTGTCTTTTTCTTCGACCCCGTTTTGACCGACCTTGACGCGCGCTGGCGCAAGATCGAGCCGTACGGCGAGTACGCCCAGGTCCTCGTGCTGGCCGTGCCGCCACTTGAAGAGGTCGGGCCGCCGGAAGTCGCGGCGGAGTTTGCCCGCATCGCCAATGACGAGATGGCGGACCTGGTGCGGCGGTTTCCGGACCGCTTCGTCGGATTTGCGGCCGCGCTGCCGCTGTGTGATGTCGAGGAGGCTGCGCGCGAGCTTGACCGCGCCTTGACACAGCTTGGCGCGCTGGGCGCGCA
>DATAOM010000269.1:0-3294 GCA_036265775.1 Ktedonobacterales bacterium
TATCAGCGCTGTAATCATCTGCGCGCCTGACTTTCGTCGCTACTTGATGTTCCTAGGAACTACGTCCCCTGCGCTACGGACTCACGCAGCTCGCGGCGCAGCACCTTGCCGGTGTTGTTCTTGGGCAGCGCATCGCGGAAAACCACCTTGCGCGGACACTTGAAGACGGCGATCTCGTTGCGGCAGTAGTCGATGATCTCCTGCTCGGTCGCCGACTGGTCCGGCTTGAGCACCACGACGGCCATCACCGACTCGCCTTGATAGTCGTCGGGGACGCCGATTACTGAGACATCCGCCACCGCTGGATGCTTGAACAGCACCTCTTCGACCTCGCGTGGATACACGTTGTAGCCGGAGACGATGATCATGTCCTTCTTGCGATCCACGATGGAGAAGTAGCCGTCCTCGTCCACCGTCGCGAGGTCGCCGGTGTAGAGCCAGCCATCGCGGAGCGCCTCGGCGGTCGCCTCCGGCTGCTTCCAGTAGCCTTTCATGATGTTCTCGCCGCGACAGATCAGCTCGCCCAGCACACCTGGCTCGACCTCGGCGCCGCCTGCGTCAACGATTCGTACCTCGACGCCAGGAATCGGCTTGCCGACCGTGCCCGGCTTGGTGACAGGGCCAGCGGCGTTCGAGGTCACGACGGGAGACGCCTCGGTTAGGCCATAGCCCTCACTGATGGGCACGCCAGCCATACCCTCGAACAACTCCATGATCTTGACTGGCAGCGCGGCGGCGCCAGAGGCGATGTAGCGCACGCTGGAGAGATCGTAGTCGCGGATGTTGGGCATCTGCGCCCACACGACGAACATCGGTGGCGCGCCATAGAGGACCGTGCATTTGTTCGACTGGATGGACTCCAGCGCCGAGGCCGGCTCGAAGCGCTCGATCAGCGCCATCGTCCCGCCCGCCTTGACGGTCAGATTCATGCCGACGTTCATCGCATAGATGTGGAAGAGCGGCAGCGCGATCCAGGCCACGTCATTTTCTTGCGGCTTGATGCGCTCGACGCGCTCGCACTGCTCGCAGTTGGCAATCAGGTTGCGGTGCGTCAGCATTGCACCCTTTGGGCGGCCAGTGGTGCCAGAGGTATAGGGGATGACGGCGATATCCTGGTCGCCAACCGCGACGTTCGGCGCCGCCTCGGACGCCTGACCAAACGCGTCGCGCCAGAGTGTCGCTCCGGGCATCTCCTCCGGCGAGGCGACGATCACCTTCTGCAGTTCCGGAGCGTTGCTTGCGGCCTGGAGCGCCTGTGGGGCAAATGCGGCGAGGGTGAGCAGCGCCTTTGCGCCGCTGTCCTTGACGATGTACTCGATCTCGGCAGGCTTATAGAGCACATTCATCGGCACGACCGCCGCCCCTGCCTTGAGGATGCCATAGTAGGCTTCCATGAAGAGCGGCAGATTATGCAGCAGGAGCGCCACACGGTCGCCTGGCTGGACCCCCAGCGCGATGAGGCCGTTCGCCACTTGGTTCGCGCGCTTATCGAAATCGGCGTAGGTCGTTTCCTGATCGCGGAAGCGGATCGCGGTCTTGTTTGGCAGCCGTTCCGCCGTCTGCGCGAGCATCTGTCCCAGGGTCATGTTGCGCTCCTTCTGGTGGTGATGTCACGATCTGGACGCGATTTACATCAGATACCAACAGAGTTACATCAAAGTACCTGCCGGGCCACCGGCGACGTAGATGACCTGCCCGCTGACAAAGCTGGCGTCGTCGGAGGCGAGGAACGCCGCCACGCTGGCGACCTCGCTCGGCTGGCCGATGCGGCGCAGCGCGATGTGCTGCGACATGGCCTCCTGGAACTGCTCTGGCGTCGCGCCTAGCCGCTCGGCGGTGGAGCGCGTCATGTCGGTGTCGATGAAGCCCGGCGCGATGGCGTTGGCCGTGATGCCAAAGGGACCAAGCTCGATGGCCAGCGTACGCGTCAGTCCCTGCAGACCCGCCTTTGCCGCCGAGTAGTTGATCTGTCCGCGATTGCCCAGCGCCGAGGTGGATGAGAGGCTGATGATGCGCCCGTACTTGCGCTCGACCATCGGCTTCTGCGCCGCCCGCGCGCAGAGGAACGCGCCGCGCAGATGGACGCCAATCACGCGGTCCCAGTCGTCGTCGGTCATCTTGAAGACCAGGTTGTCGCGCAGGATGCCGGCGTTGTTCACGAGGATGTCGAGCTGACCGAAGCGCTCCAGCGTCTGATCCACCATCTGCTGGACTTGCTTGGCGTCGGAGACGTCGCAGGTGAGCGCGAGTGACTCGGCGCCGCCGGACGCGATCTCCTCCGCAACCGCTTTGCATCCCACCTCGTCGAGATCGGCGAGCGCCACTTTTGCGCCCTCCTGCGCGAATCTGCGCGCCGTCGCGGCGCCGATGCCACGCGCCGCGCCAGTGACCAGTGCGACCCGCCTTTCAAGTCTTCCCATGCTCACGCCTCCATACGCGGTGGTCTTTGCCTACGCAATATGTCTTGTGTGCTGGATTCAAGGATAGATGCGCAAGCGAGCGCATGTCAAGCCGGAAAGCATCGCGCGCCCTTGTCTAACACCGAACACAGGACGTTGCGATGTGGCGGCTGCGCCCAATCGTCCGTTCTATTCTGTACCACTTCGAGACGGTACGGCGCCGCTGGGCTGGCAAGCGCGAATTCATGCGGATTCATAGGCGCTAGAACCACATGGGCTATGCGCTCTGGCCATTCGGGTAGACCGCTTGCGACCCGGCAGGCGGGTAATGTACCATTCCTCTCACCCGTCACGAGAACCAGATTGTGATGCGCTGATCTTGGGATCTCAGCGACGCGCGAGACAGCAGGCGAGATGTCGGTAGGCGAGATGGCAGTAGGCGAGATGGCAGTAGGATAGTACGGCAGGCAATCATGCTCAACGACAGTCATATCTGGCGCGGCGCGCAGGAGCGTCTGCGCCAGGAGATGAGTTCCGCCCAGTTCGAGACGTGGCTCCGTGGCACCCAGCTCCACCTGGATGAGGATGGCGCGGCGGAGCTACAGGTACGCACGACATTCGCCAAAGAACTGCTGGAGTCGCGCTACCGCGAGCGCATTGAGGCCGCCATCGCCAGCGTCACCGGCCAGCCCTGCGCGCTGGAGGTCAGTGTCTGCGGCCAGCTTGCCGTCGCCGAAAGCGACTCTCATCTGTACGCCAGCCCGCAGCGCCAGGTGATTCGCCAGGCGCGCCCCGCCATAACACAGCGCCAGACGCGCGACTACGAGGCGTCTCCATTGTTTCGCGCGCCGGTCGAGTCGGTCGAGAGCGACGACTCCTATCCCGCCAGCGCCGA
>DATAOM010000270.1:0-7310 GCA_036265775.1 Ktedonobacterales bacterium
AAGTCAGGTGTTCACCCGATGCGTCACAAAAGTGTGACGTGTACACTGAGGGCGATTTGGGCGAGATTGGTGATGTCTTGATGAAGTGCGCCAGTATAGTGGCTCCAACCGCGCAGCGCGAGCCAGAAGTTCTCAGGTCCACTGCGAGATCTGGGGAAGGAGAGCGCAAGATGGCTGTCTCATCTCAGAAGTCGGTCGAAGGCGACGCGGAGCGGATTCTGCGGCAGGCGTTCGACGGCGAAGACACTGCGGACACTGTAGTAGGCGCGGAACGCGCTAGTCATAATCTGGATGCTGTCGCGAGTGACGATGATGAAACTAGCGCCGATGGCGGTATCACGGTGGTGGTCTCCACCGAGGACCGCGAGCCGACCGACGCCGAGCTTGAGGAGTTGAGCGCCGAGGAAGAAGACGCGCTCTATGGCAAAGGCGCCGGGTATTTTGGCGGCGCGGACGGCGCGGAAGACGCCTTCCAGAGCTACCTCCACGATATTCGCGGCCTCTCGCTCCTCTCGCACGACGAAGAAATCATCCTCGCCAAGCGTTCTCAGGGCGGCGACGGTCGCGCCCGCAAGCGTCTTGTCGAAGCCAACCTCCGTCTCGTCATCTCCATCGCGCGCCGCTACACCAATTCCGGTGTCCCCCTCATTGACCTCATCCAGGAAGGCAACCTCGGCCTGATGCGCGCCGCCGAGAAGTTCGACTGGCAACGTGGCTGCCACTTCGGCACCTACGCCACGTGGTGGATTCGCCAGGCGATCAGCCGCGCCGCTGGCGAGCAGTCCCGCCTGATTCACCTGCCCGAACACGTCGCAACCCGCCTGCGCAAGGTGCGGCGCATCGCCTCACAGCTATCGCAGGAGAACGGCGGCGATCCGCTGCCCGATCAGATCGCCGAGGCCGCCGGCATGGGACTCGAAGAGGTAGACGACCTGCTGCACATCACCGAGCAGCCCGTCTCGCTCGACGCCCCCTCGGACGTGGAGAACCGCCTCGCACTGGCCGACACGCTGGAAGACCCCTCGGTGCAGACGCCCGCCGACATCGCGTCGCAGCATCTGCTCGGCGAGGAACTGCATCGCGCGCTCTCGCAGCTCACCGCGCGGGAGAAGTCGGTGATCGTCCTGCGCTACGGCATCGGCGACGGACGCAGCCGCACGCTGCTCGAAGTCGGCAAGGAGCTGGGCATCTCCCGCGAGCGCGTTCGCCAGTTGGAGATGGTTGCGCTGGCCAAGCTGCGTAGCGCGAGCGCAACGTACACCCTGCGTGAAGCGATGTAGCCTCTATCCCTCGTTCCATTCACACGAGCGCCTGCCCGATGGGGTGGGCGCTTTCGTTTGCCCGCGAATCTTTCTCTCGACATCCTTCCCTTGACCGCGCCCTGTATAGTGGCGGTACAACCAGCCATTCTCCCAGGAGGCGCGCTCATGAGCGAATCTACGGCTCCCAGAGTTGGCCCCGCCTGGGGTGACAACATCACCAAGAAGCGACAACGTGAGTTGGATGGTTATCTGGCCGCGTGGGACGCCGACGCCGATCACGGCGCGCGCAAAAGTCCATTTGATGGACCCCCAGATGAGTCCTTCGATAGGCGACTCACTGGCGCCGATGTTTTCTATCTTGCCGCCCGTTCGCTTGTCGGGACGAAGCAGGATTATCCTGTATTCGAGGTCTTGGACGAGGCTTCGGATGAGGATGTTGACGAGTACACGATCTCAAATATCGACGAAGCACGCACACTTCTTCGAGAGCCGGGCGGTGCGTTCGGGCTGAAACTCACTGGCTTGAACCTCCAGGGCGCGAATCTCATCGGGGCGCAGTTAGCCGGCGCTTATCTTGTCGAGGCGCGCCTCGATCACACCATTTTAGGCGCAGCGAATCTGGAGGGTGCATACTTGCGCGATGCGAGGTTGGCGGAGGCGGATCTGAGGAGTGCTGACTTGGAGGGGACACATCTCGAAGGCGCACAACTAACTGGAGCCGACCTGGGTGGGGCACGGCTCGATCGAGACACGCGCCTTAATGACGCGTCATTGGTCGGCATCTTCGTCGATCAGATCGCTCTCGATAATACTAACCTGAATGTCCTTTCGTGGGAAAGGTGTAGCGCCGCTGGGCGAAGAGGTCGAGGCGCGTTCTGCCAAGGATGAGTCAGGTGAGCGTAAGAGCCGTAAGGATCGCATCGAAGACTACGAGGCGGCAGTGCGGGCCAACCGACTTCTCGCCACGGAAATGCGTCGGCAAGGACTTGCCGAGAATGCTGATGTCTTTGCCTATCGTGCGCAAATAATGCAACGCAAGCTCAACTTCCGCCGCCGTCGCTTGGGGCGCTGGCTCGTCTCTTGGGGCTTGGCCACAATGGCTGGCTATGGCTACAGACTCTGGCGCATATTCTTTGTCTATGGCCTAGTACTTGCCGTCTTCGCCGCGATCTTCTGGGCGCTTGGCGTCCATAGCTACGGCGCGGAGCCGTGGTATCAGGCGCTGTGGGACTCGTTCCTCGTCAGCCTCTCGGCGATTCATGGTCGCGCCGTCTTCGAGCAGCTCGGCGCGTGGACGCCCGCCGCCTGGGTCGCAGCGATTGAATCCGTCGTCGGCATCGTCATCGAGGGCGTCTTCGTCGCCATGCTGATCCAGCGCCTCTTCCGCTGATCGAGGCTGGCGGTTGAAACCGCGCCTGAGAACCTAACCCCCTGACCCCCTTCCCTTGAGGGAAGGGGGAACCAATGGCGATGATGGTCGCCGCGAGTCACCCCTTCCCTCTCAGGGGAGGGGCTGGGGGAGAGGTCAGCCGTGCGCTATCCTCAGCAGGGCCGCCACGATCTCGTCGAGTGGCGCGCTGGCGTCGATCTCGTGGCTGGCGACGCGGCGCAGCCTCGGCTCAATGGTCTCGATCAGTTCCAGCGTGCGCGCGATCTCTTCGGGACGCTTCCCGTAGGTGTTGGTCGGTCGCGTCGCCAGCCGCTCAACGATGATGTCGGCTGGCGCGGTCAATAGCACGACCTGGTCGAACTGCGGCAGGAACGTGCCCATGTTCGCCGCGCAACCGCTCACGAAGAGCAGATCGGCGTCCTCGGTGGACAGAAGCTCCTGTACACGGTCTTCGCGCCACATCCAGTCCCTGGCGCCCCACTCCGGCGATCCCAATGCGCTCGTATCGCCAGCGACCTCCACCCACTCGGAGTACTCGGGGCTGTCCGCATCCACAGCCTTGTAGCCACGCGCCACAAGCTCTGCGATGACCGACGACTTGCCGGTTCCCGACATCCCCGTAATCAGGATGCGCTTCATGACGCTGTCCCCTCAGCCCTCAGCCTGATCGGGTGAGAGATAGGCCAGCGCCGCACGCGCCATCGTCTCCACCCCAATCGCCAGCGCCGCCTCGTCAATGTCGAAGCGCGCGTTGTGGTGCGGCGCGGTGATTCCTCGCTCGATGTTGCCCGCGCCGACGAAGAAGTAGCAGCCGGGGACGGCGGCGAGGAAGACGGACATATCGTCGCTCGGCGTCAGGCGCATGTCCTTGGTCGGCACGTTCTCGCGTCCCACCGTTGCCTCGGCGGCGGCGCGCACGAGCTGCGTAATCTCGGGATCGTTGACGCAGGCGCCGGTCCCTAGCCCCACCGTCACCTCGGCTTCCGCGCGCATGCCCTGCGCTATTCCCGACGCCAACTCCGCCAGACGCCGCTTGAGGAAGGCGCGGTCGGCCTCATCATAGGTGCGCAGTGTGCCACGCAGCTCCACCTCGTCGGCGATGATGTTGAACGCCGTCCCGCCGGAGATCGCACCCCACGTCAGCACGGCGGGGTGAAACGGCGAGACCTCGCGGCTGATGAGCGTCTGCGCCGCGACGACGATCTGCGCCGCCACCACGATGGGGTCCACTGCCTCGTGGGGAACCGCGCCATGCCCGCCCTTCCCGCGTACGCGCAGGAACAGCTCGTCCGCGCTTGCCATCACCGCGCCCGGCTGCACGGCGATCTTGCCCACCGGATAGGTGGCCCACAGGTGCAGCCCGATCACGGCGTCCACCTTGGGATCGTCCAGCGCGCCCTCGTCGATCATCTTGCTGGCTCCGGCGGCGCGCTCCTCGGCGGGCTGGAAGGCGAAGACGACGTTGCCGCGCAACTGGTCGCGCCGCTCGGCGAGAATCTCAGCCAGGGTCAGCGCGATGGCGATGTGGCCGTCGTGGCCGCAGGCGTGCATTACGCCAGGAACCTGTGAGCGATACTCGGCGTCGCTGATCTCCTCAATGGGCAGCGCGTCGATGTCGGCGCGAATCATCAGCGTGCGCCCATCCCCGTCTCCGCCAGCGGTCCCGCGCAGGATGCCGACGACGCCCTCGCCACCCACGTGGTCGCGCGTCTCCAGTCCCAGCTCGCGCAGGCGCGTGGCGATGGCGGCGGCGGTCTCGCGCTCCTCGAAGGATAGCTCAGGATGCGCGTGATAGTGGCGGCGCAGAGCGGAGAGGGCGGGCATCCGTTGTAAAATTGCGGACTTCAGTTCGTCTTGTGCCATGACGGCGTATATCCTTTCAGGCGGACCGCCAAGCGGATGATGTCGGATGAGAATACTCACGATGATACCGTACGCTGCGCGCTACATGCACAGGCTGATCGTCGGGAGATTGTCGCACGACGCGGCGTATGGATGATTGAGATGAACGACCTGACAGACGAGGGATATATGACGGGCATCGCTCCGGCGGATCTGCTCGCGGCATTAGCGCGCGCGGCAGAGGACGTCGGCGCTGCGGCAAAGGCGGTTATCGCGCTGGGCGACGACATCCCCAACATCCCTGAAGGGGCAGAAGGAGAGTGGACGCCTGCCGAGATCCTGGGACACGTCTGCGATGGCGCGCGAGTCTGGGGCGGACGGATGCGGCGTGTCGTACGCGAGGAAAATCCAGAGCTAGAGTCGTTCGACGAGGGGATGGCGCTGCGCGTGGCGGGTTACCACTGGAAGCGTCTGGAACCTCTGCTCGCCGAGTTTCGTATTGTGAGCGACGATACTCTCGCGTTCCTGCGCGGTCTCACGCCGGGCGACTGGACGCGCATGGGGCGGCATCCCACGCTGGGACGTGTCTCGCTGGGCGATCTGGCGCGCATCGAGATGGAGCACGAGCGAGATCACGCGCGGCAGTTGCGCGAGGCCATCGCGGAAGCCACCATGGAAGCCACCGCGCAAGAGCGTCTGGAATGACGATCAGAGCGGCGCAGAGCGTCCCACAATGTCTGGCTTGGTCCAGCTTGCGCATCGTCGCGCGGTGTGGGATACTCGCGCTACCAGTCGACAAACAGTCAAGGGAACCGCGGCGTGTGAAACGTATGTTTATCCGCAATTGTGTGTGAGGAGCCACGACATGAATGACCTCCCTGGCTTGCTACGGCGCGTGGGAGCGTACTCCGGCCTGCTGGGCGCCGTGCTCATTTTCGCCGGCGACCTGATCGGCAAGGGCACGTTCGGCGTCATCAGCTACATCGGCATCGTCCTTGGGGTGCTCTCGTTCTTGCTGGGCCTTGTTTTCTCGTTCCGCAAACGTTCGTTTGGCTGGATCGGCCTGTTGGTAATCGTGGGGGTGATCTCGGTGGCCGCGGGCCTGGGCGGGGTCGGCGCCACCGGCTCGATTGATCTTATCAACACATTTATGCCGATCTCGTTCATCGGCTATGCGGCGTGTCTCTCGCAGGAGACGGACGTCACCGAGCGCAGCGTCATCGCCACCTTGGGGCTGATCGCGCTGCTGACGATCATCATCTCCGGCACCTTCGCAGGCGGCGGCGGCATCGGCAGCAACACCGACCCGAGGGTCTACCAGCTCAATCTGCACATGTACGCCATTGCGGGCTTCCTGGCGCTCATCGCGTGGCTTCTCGCTTCCTTCAGAACGTTCCGTATCGGGGCGTGGGGCTGGTTCGTGACGAGCCTGCTGCTCTTTGGCATCGGCGCGCTGATGTTCGGCCTCTTCGGGCCGACCGCCGAGGACATCCGCCAGAGCCGGCTGCAGAAGGCGGCGCGCCGCGCGGCGGGCATGCGTTAGGGTTTGGCGTGAGGGTCTGCCCTTCGCCTTTATAGCTTCTCACCTGGCTTCTCAAGGTTTTCAGTGACGCCGCTGGCGTGGCCGCTCGGCAGGAGTAGCCCCCCAGCGGCTTCTTCTTGCCTGTGAGCGGGCGTAAGCGGGCGTAACCTCGCGCCCCCGTCAGTCGTAGGCGAAGGTGACGAGGCGCATGGTGAGAGCGCAGCCGGATGCCGGATAGTCCCGGCGCCGGGTTGGGACACGCGGCGAGATCGTTCCACATATAAGGCTACTATCTCGCCCGCGACGACGTCTGGAGGCTCGCCGCAGAGGTTTCATCTCTAGACCTTGTGGCGTATAATCCACGGTACAACAGGATTGACAGAACGAGAGCGAGTAGCGCGCGCGAGACAGCCGCGCAGGGAAGTCGCGGAAAGGGAGAGGCCACAATGCCAATCGGTTTTCACTGGTATGAGTTGATTCCGCTGGTCCTCATCGCGTTGCTGATCTTTGGGCCCAAGAAGCTGCCCGAGCTTGGCTCCTCGATTGGCAAGACCATCAAGGAGTTCCAGAAGTCGATGCGCGACGTGACGGAGAAGCCCGAGGAGACGCCCGCGCCGACGCCGCAGGTCACGACCAGCCCCCGCCCGGAACTGAGCGCGCCAGCCGCAACCTCATCCGCGACGACGCCCCCCACGGCGCAGGCTCCGACGCCACAGCAGCCGCCGGTCTAGGCGCAGCGGGAACATCTCCCATCATCTCCGACCTGACACAACAGAGGTAGCGCGAAGGGTAACGCGATGGCTGTGAGCGAAGAGTTCGAGACGCCCAACGCGACATCCACGCCTGAGGACCAGGATGAGTATCAGGGCGCGACGATGACGCTCGTCGAGCATCTGGAGGAGCTGCGCCGTCGCATCCTGATTGGCCTCGCGGCCATCGCCGTCGGCGCGGTTGTCGGCTTCATCATCTGGGAGCGCCTGCTCGACATCCTGCTCTGGCCGATGCCGAAGATGGCGCATAGCCTGATCCAGAACGGCAAGCTCCTCGCCACGGCGCCTGGTGAGCCCTTCGTCGTCTCGCTCAAGATCGCGACCGCTTTTGGCATTGTCGTCGCCATCCCTGTTCTGCTCTACGAGACCTGGGCGTTTATCGCGCCAGCGCTGACCCGCCGCGAGAAGAAATACGCGCTGCGCTTCACGCTGCTGGGCGTGGGCCTCTTCGCCGTTGGCATCGTGGTCGGTTTCTTCGTCATGCGCTATCCGCTGGAGTTTCTCTTCAACTACGGCGGCAATAG
>DATAOM010000271.1:0-9434 GCA_036265775.1 Ktedonobacterales bacterium
GCAGGCCCAGCCCCTGGAAGCTGTAGGGTGAGGTGCGTGGTTTGAAGGCGCCGCCACGCAGCATCTGTGCGCCTGCGGTTTTCGCGGCTCTGGCGGCTTCGAGGATTTGCGCCTTGCTCTCGACGGCGCAGGGTCCGGCGATCACAACCGGCTGAGCGCCGCCGATGGTCACGTCGCCGACCTGGATCGTCGTCTTGTCGGGATGCAGGGCGCGGCTGGCAAGCTGGTACGGTGTCTCGATGAGGCGCTCCACGCCGGGCAAGGCACGCAACTGGCGGCGGGTCTCCTCAGAGAGCGCGCCTGCGTCCAGATGCAACTGCGCGCTCTGCGCCGCTATCCCTGGCTCAGGCAGCAGATGCCCGCTCGCCAACAGGGTCCGCGCGATGGCCTCGCGCTCCGCTGGCGTGGCGTCCTTCCGTACGACGACAACCATAGTATCCTCGCTCTGCGAGCCATTGGGGAAGCTGAACCGTAAGCAACAAAAAAGCAGAGGCGCTTGTCCTCTGCCGGTGACCCCCTGACGCGCCGCAGACTCGCTCTATCCGCCACGACACCGGACCCCTAATTACACTGTCGCCAGCGAGTCGGGTCGCCGTCTATTGCGCGTGTTCTCAGTGCTCGCGCGTAACAGACTGCTGAGTTTCGTCATGGCTGCTCAGAGTATAGGGCGCGAGCCAGGCGGTGTCAAGCCGAGCGGCCCACTGCAAAGCGCGCCATGCGCTCGGCATGGTACTGTAGTGGAGGCGTCTCGCCTGGTGGACGGCTTGAGAAAGAGACGAGCGAGCGGATGGGCGCGATACTGCTGGACGGACGCAGCCTCGCCGCGCGGTTGCGCGCCGAGCTGGCTGAGAAGGCGCAGTCCGTCACCGCAGAGCGTGGACGCCGCGCCTCCCTCGCGCTCATCATCGCTGGCGAGAACGCCACCGCGCTGCTCTATGGCGCGCAGGTCCAGCGCTCGTGCGCGCGCGCCGGGGTAGATTGCGCGCTGCTGCGCCTGCCGGGCGAGATCAGCGAAGCGGAGCTGCGCGAGCGTGTCACGGCGCTGGGGCGCGATCCGGCGGTGGATGGCGTCGCGCTGCTGTTGCCCTTGCCCGCGCAGATCCGCCAGCGAATCGTGACCGAGGCGCTGCCGCCGGAGAAGGACGTAGATGGGCTGGGGCCAGCCAACGCCGGGCGGCTGATGCTTGGCTTCCCCAGCTTCGTCCCCAGCACCGCCGACGCCGCGCTGGAGTTGTTGCGCTCAGCGGATCTGCCCATACGCGGGCTGGACGCGGTGGTGGTGGGACGCAGCAATGTGGGTGGGAAGCCCGCCGCGCTGCTCTTTCTGCGTGAGGGCGCGACGGTCACGCTCTGCCACACGCGCACACCTGATCTGGCCTCTATCACACGGCAGGCGGACCTCCTCTTCGTCAGCGCGGGGCGGCCGGGACTCATCACTGGCGAGATGCTCAAGCCCGGCGCGATCGTGCTGGATGCGGGACTGAACGTGGTGGAGAACAGGCTCGCCGGCGACGTGGACTTCGACTCGGCGCGCGCGGTCGCGGGTTACCTGACGCCAGCGCCGGGCGGGCTGGGGCCACTCACCAACCTGATGCTCATCCGCCACACCGTCGTCGGGCCGAGCTGATGTTGTGAGGCGCTCTCGGCTCTGAAGAGCCGGAGTACGCGTGCAAAAGGGCTAAAGCCCTATCGAGAGCGAACGCCTCAAGTAGGAATACTATTGGAAGGATTGGCGATGAGCCGCGTCATCATCTTGCATACAAATGATATTCACGGGCGCGTCGAGGGGCTGGCACGCGTGGCGACGCTGGTCGCGCGCATCCGCGCCGAGCATGCCGATACGCCGCTGCTGTACCTGGATGCAGGAGACATCGAGGAGACGACGAGCCGGTTGAGCAACCTGACCAAGGGCGTGGCGATGCACCGGCTGCTCAGCCTCGCGGGATGTGACGCGGCGACGATCGGCAACGGCGGACCATTGCGCTACGGCCCGCAGATTCTCGCCGAGTACGCCGACGCTGCGCGCTACCCGCTGCTGCTGGCGAATTTGCGGACGCAGGACGGCGCGCCGCTGCCGGGGACGCATCTGCGCGTGACACTGGAGGCTGGCGAGCTAAAACTAGAGGTGATCGGCGTCACGACGGAGTTGAACGGCGACTACGAGCGCTGGTTTCACCTGAAGGCGCTGGACGTTGCGCCGCTTGTGCGCGAGCTGGCCGCGGCGGCGGAGCAGGACGGCGCGGACGCGGTGATCGTCCTCTCGCACCTGGGTTTGCCCGACGACCGGGCGCTGGCGGACGAGGTTCAGGAGATCGTCCCGCTCATCATCGGGGCGCATACGCATAATTTGCTGCCGGAGGGCGAGCGCGTGGGCGATGTGACGCTGGCGCAGGCGGGGCAGCACGCCGAGCATCTGGGCCGCGTGGACCTGGAGTGGGACGGCGAGCGATTGACGGTCGCGCATGTCTCGGTGATTCCTGTCACCGACGACATTCCAATGGCGCAGGCGGTGCTGGATGAGGCGCAGGTGATCGAGCGCGAGGTGACGGCGTATCTGGACGGCGTGGTGGGCGAGTTGGCTGCGCCACTGGATTTTTCACAGGAGCGCGAGTGCGGCGTGGGCGATCTGGCCGCCGATATGCTGCGCGCACGCATGGACGCCGACCTCGCGATTGTCGGCGGGACGCAGGCCTTCACCGGGCCGCTAGACGCCGGCTCCCTGCGCCGGGTGACGCTCTGGGACGCCTGTGGCTCCTCGGCGAATCCGGGCGTCGTCGCGATGAGCGGCGAGCGCCTGCTGGCGATCGTGCGGCGTGGCCTCGATCCGGCGTTCATGGCGGAGCAGCCACGCTCGCTGCGTGGGCTGGCGCGCGGTCCGCTGCACCTGAGCAGAGCCGAAGTGCGCGATGGCAAGCTGCTCGTTGGTGGGCAGCTGGTTGATCCGGCGCGGGATTATCGTGTGGCGGGGACGGACTGGGAACTGGAACCGTACGGCGGCTACGTCGAGAGGGAGTGGGACCTGCGCGTCCAATACGACATGCCAGTGATCGTGCGCGAGGCAATGGAGGAGTATCTGGCAGGCGCGGGTCCAGTCGCGGTCACGCTGGGGCGTATTGATGGTCCGCTGGCGCAGGAGTAATTGGCATGGCGCGGAAGGATGAGACAAAAGCGGAGGTCGAGCAATTTTATGCGCGGGATCGGCAGGAATGGCGCGCGTGGCTGGCGGAGCATTACGCAACTGCGCCGGGCGTCTGGCTGATCTACTACAAGAAGGAGAGCGGCAAGCCGCGCGTCGCCTACGCCGAAGCCGTCGAGGAAGCGCTGTGCTTCGGCTGGATTGATAGCCGGCCCAACGCGCTGGACGACGAGCGTTACATGCAGCTCTTCTCGCCGCGCAAGCCAAAGAGTCCGTGGTCGAAGCTGAACAAGGAACGCGTCGAGCGGCTCATTGCCCAGGGACTGATGGCGCCAGCAGGGATGGAGAAGGTGGAGTTGGCGAAGCGCAATGGGACATGGGAGCAGTACGACGCCATCGAGGATTTGACCATGCCCGACGATCTCGCGGCGGCGCTGGCAGTAAATCCCGAGGCGCAGCGCCACTTCGACACCTTCCCGCCGTCCTCAAAAAAGAACATCTTCTGGTGGATTTCCAGTGCGAAGAAGCCTGAGACGCGGCAGAAGCGCGTGGAGGAGACGGTGCGGCTGGCGGCGTAGAACCTCAAGGCGAACCCCTACCGCCAATAGCCGCTCGTTAGGTATGGGCTGCTATATGAGGGCTGAGATCTCTGCGAAGGATGGCTGGAAACAGGCGCCTACTAGGAGTTTGGCGCTGCATGCTCCTGCTCATAGGCGCGCATCTGGTCATTTGTCGCACGTAGCGCTGTGAGGGCGTCGCCGAGCTTTTCGATCAGTTCCTGCTGGGGTTTGGGCGCGTCGCCGTTGTGTGCCATGAGGAAGCGCAGGGAACGATGGTGGGCGTCGACCAGTGTGCGTCTGGCTTGCCATTCTACCAACAGTTGCTCGTAGGGATCGATGGACTCTTCGGGCATAGCGTTACCCTCCTGCGCTGGACTTCATTGGCCCGCAGGCATGCTCACGGTCAGAAACGCTGAAAGCAGTATACGCGATCAGGGGTCAGAGTGGGCAGGCGTCGCGACCCTGCACCCATAATCGACGCCGACCTGCGAGACGGCGCTTGATGCCATCCAGTCAAGATTCTGCTACAGCTATGGATTCCTCAGAGATGGACTCTTTTGTGGCGTCGGTCTCCTCGTCGCTGGGCGTTGGATGCGTGCGCAGGCGCCGGATGGGCGAGAAGAGCGCCCAGAGGAACGCGCTGAGGAAACCAGCGGACGAGACGAAGAGCGCAACCTGTAGCCCGTACGTCTGGCCAATGAATCCACCGGCGAGCGCGCCGAGCGGCTGAAGGCCCCAGAGGGTGAAGCGGACGCTGGCGCTGACACGGCCACGCAGGCGGTTGGGCGTGACCGCCTGGATGACGCTCATGGCGTTGACGTTGTAGAAGACATCGCCCATCGCGCCGAGCGAGGCTCCAAGCGTCACGAGGGGAATGCTTGGTCCGAGAAGGCTGCCCGTCAGCGGCACCATGAGCCAGCCGCCACTGATGAGGAGCGTGGCGCCGACGATGGTCCATCCGACGCCGAACCAGCGCGAGATGCGACCGGCGATCAGCGCTGCCAGGAGACCGGCGACACCCGCAACGGCGCTCATCCCGCCGATAGCTACGGGAGAGAAGTGAAGATCACGTACCAGATAGAGGATCACCAGTGAGTTCAGGATGGCGGCGAAGAGGTTGAAGATGGCCGACGTGATGACGATCGGGCGCAGCAGGGAATGCCCAAATGTCATGCGCAGGCCCTCGCCGATCTCGGCGAAGATGTGCTTGCGTTCGGCGCTGCGGACTGGTTTTGGCTCCGGTGTGCGGATGATGGCGAGGGTGAAGACGGAGACGAGGAAGGAGCAGGCGTCGGCCAGAATGGCGATGGGCGCGGTCAGCAACTGCACGAGTACTCCGGCGAGACTTGACCCGACAATGAAGGCGAACACGCGACTCGCTTCGAGCCGTCCATTGGCCTCGACCAGGTGTGCTTTTTCGACGAGCGTTGGCAGATACGCCTGGTAGGCGACCGAGAAGAGGACGGTGAGCGCGCCGACGGCGAAGGCGACGCCGTAGAGATAGTTCATGCTATGCGCGCCGAAGAGAATTGCGACGGGAATCGAGGCGAGCAGGAGCGCGCGACCCACGTCGGCAAAGAGGAGGATGGGTCGCCGCCGTACGCGATCAATCCAAACCCCGGCGAAGAGGCCGAGCAAGAGTGCTGGGACGTATTGGACCGCGCCGAGGATACCCATCTGCGCGGGCGTCGCGTTGAGGATGAGGGCGGCGGTGAGCGGGAGGGCAAGACCGGTCACCTCCGAGCCGATCAGCGAGATGGACTGACCAGCCCAGAGCTTGAGGAAGTCGGCGTTGCGCCAGAGGCTTTTCGGCGTTGCAGACATGGGATTATTCCTTTCCGGCGCGCAGGGCGAAGCGCGCACGAGGCTACAGTAGATCGTGCGAGAGTCGGTTGGTTGCGAGGAGGGCAGGCTAGCTTCCCGCGCCAGAGATGTGGAGGATTTGCAGGGTGTCGCGCGCGAAGGCAATGTCGAACTGGGCGCTCTCGTTCAGGCTGGCGTAGCTCACGACCATGGCCAGGCGACCGAAGACCTCCACTTCGCGCAGTGGAAGCCCGTGGATGCGCGGATGCTCGCGCCAGAAGCGCCGCCCTTCCGGCGTAAAGAGCGCCAGGCCCGCAATGGAGCACGTGTTTTCCACCTGGCAGGAACAGAGCAAGCGCACGCCATGCAGATCGCGGGGGCCATCCAGTGAGGTCGTTGCGTCGCTGGTCTTGACCGAAGCGGGCCGGCCGCACGCCATACAGCGGGCGACGCCTGTCTCCAATCCGCCGCGATAGTAGCCGTCGGCCCAATCCATGACGCGGTTCAGCGCAGGCTTGCAGACCTTGAGATCGGAGAAGAGGCCCAGGCTGCTATGGTGACGAACGAGATGGTTGTCCATGACGTTGTCGCAGGTGGCGCAGCGTATAGAAAGGTCGCCTTGCGCTGGCTCGAAGCGGGCGAGCAGACGCGAGCGACCACACTCTGGACACCACATACGTGTCTCGCTCCAGCCATCCGCGTTGGCGGCGACGAAACCATACTCGGCGATGTCGTCGCGCAGGTAATTGTCGAGCAGTTGGCGTAGCGCGCGCCGCCCGCGATGGAGCCGCACGGCGATGGCATTCTCGGTCAGACCTAAGCGCGCGGCGATCTCAGATTGAGGTAGTCCCTCGATATAGTGGGCGACGAGGATGTCTCGCGTCTCGTTCGGCAGCAGGGCAAGGGCGCGATCCAGCAGGGCGATCAGCTCGCCGCGTTCCAGGTCGCGTTCGAGGTCGATCTCGTCGGGAAGCAGGTCGAGCTGGTCCAGTGGCTCGTATTGTGTCGTGGCGGTGTCGGCGAGGCGCGCGGCTTCGCGGCCACGGGCGCGGCCCCAGCGCTGGCAGATGTTGCGGGCGATGGCGGCAAGCCAGGGCTTGCTTTTATCGAGGTCGCGCAGCTTGTGGTGATTGCGCCACGCCTCGACGAGGGTCTCCTGGGCGAGGTCTTCGGCGGCGGCGTGGTCTCCGGAATGGTAGGCGCAATAGCGCGCCAGCCAGAGCTGGTCGGCCTGCGAGAAGGTGGCGAGCGCGATGGCGCCAGCGGACGAAGTGATAGTCATACAGCGCTCCAACGTGTTGATCGGGCCAGCCTCTGACCCTCATGCTGTCTATCAATCGCCCGTGACACGTTGTACCTTACACGTTTTTTCTGCGTGTGGCTACGACGGTCTTCTTTTCATCCCAGCCACCTATGCTACCAATATTCCTTCGGCCCATTCATGCGAGAGATAATGTAGAGGAAAAGGTGTGGACAAGAGCGCAATGCTACGGATTTAGCGAGATAGGAACATGTCAGACGAAGAAAGCAAAACTAGCCGAGATTTGGCAAGCCGAGCGAAGAACATCGAGGTTCCTCGCTCATATCCTCTGGTGGATATATTGCTTGCAGGAGGTAACATGGCCGCCGCTGGCGCTGGCTTGGTAAATCCTGTAGCAGGTATGGCTGGTGGTGCCTTGGTACAAACACTCGGCGCTGGTTGGGCGCTCTTCAATCAGCGGCATGTAAAGGACTTCTTAGAGGATTGGTTAGAACACTACGTGGAGCTTGCAACGGCAGCCGATAAACTACGATCAGACGCGGATGAGCAGCGTGTAGATTTAGACGAACAACGCGCAGACCTAGATGATCTCAACACAACGGTCGCCGACCTGAGCGAAAGTCTTGGAGATGCAGCCTTTGCAACGATCAACCATATCTTGGAAGTAGTGCGACGCACAGCGCATGAAGAGAAGATGGAGCGGCTGAGGAACGCGGCTCTTCATGTCGCACTAGCTGATGGGCCAGATCAGCCACTACAAGACATTTTGTTGAGTATCCTCGATGTGCTCACTGTTTTACATGTTCGGCTGTTGGATTGCCTCTTCCATCCAAGGAAGTATGGCATTGATGCCGTAAACTCGGCTGACTTTCATGTCGTAGGCTTGGGAATAGGTGGGGCCTTCAAAGTCATACAGCAGCACGTTCCAGGATTTGAACGTCAGGACATTCTGGAACGATGCCTTGATGATCTTATCAATCAAGGCTTGGTCTACTATCAGGAGCAGGGACGAGATGCCCGACTGCTAGGAAATCCTCTACCAACGACCCTTGCACACGACTTCATGACATTCATTACTGCGCCCGATATAAGGCCGTCAACTGGTCTGTCCTAACAAGGCGCAAAAAGAAAAGCAGGTGGAAAATGAATTCCACCTGCCATGGTATCAAGTCTGATATAGAACGTCGCGGTTAGCCGAGGTTATAGACCTTGAGGTTGGAGGAGCCGCCGTCGGTCCAGACGAGGGCGGAACTGGAGAGGTAGACGCCGCTGGCGTCGCGCACCTGGCCGTCCACACGGCTCGCGCCGCCTGAGCGCACGTCATAGGTATGCACCTTGCCACCGCTGCGCCAGAGCGCCATGCCACCCGCCGCCTGGAGCGTCGCCGGATTCGCGCCCGAACCAACCTGCGCCGCCTTGCCACTCTTGGGCTGCGCGCGCACGAAGCCTGAAAGCGTCGCCGTCGCCTCATTCACATCCGCGCTCGACGCCTGCGCGCCGGGAACGTCTACATACAGCACCGAGCCGCCGGTCGCCTGTGGCTGGAACGCGGCCTCGCTCGAACTCACGCGCTCGACGTGACGCGATACATCCTCGCGCCAGATGACGCTGTGCAGGTCGCGCCCGCCGTCCATCCAGACCTCGGCCCAGTAGTAGGCGCCGCCGTCCTCGGAGGGCGAGACGTAGGTATGGTTAAGCGTGTTCGTCGAGGCGAGCGTCGTCGCCTTGGGCGTAGTGGGGGCGAGATCGATCTTGCGAATCTCGCTCGTCGCCGCGCGCGTCGTCACCGCCGCCAGCGCCATCTCGTCGCCGATCCAGACGCCATGCAGCGTCGCGGGACCAGTGTCCGAGCCGTCGTCGGCGCTGGTGAGCAGCGTCTGCGCCTTGCCGCCGGTCAGCGGGCTGGCGTAGAGTGTCCAGGCGTCGCCGTCGCGCGCGCTCCAGACGGCCCAGCGGCTGGTGACGCCGTAGACCGTCAGCGGGTTCTTCGAGGGGGCGCTCAGTAGCGGCGTCATTGTGTTGGATGAACGATTCTCGGCGAAGAGCATCTGCGCGCCGCTGGCGTCTTTGCCGCTGTAGACGAGCCAGGTGCGCGAGGCTCTCGCGCTCGCCACATGGGCATACTGCGCGTTGGGCTGGTACTGCGCGACCTGCGCGCCCGCGCCGCCGAGGTAGAGCGGGCTGGCGGGTACCGCGACCGAGCCGATCAGGGCGAGCAGCAGCATCGCCGCGATGGCCATCGCCGCGCGCACGCCATAGCTGGTCGCGCGCACACGCTCGGCGAGGTCGGTGATGCGCCAGGGGGTTGGTGGGGGTGGCGTGCGCCGGACGACGCGCAACGCGGGATCAGTGTCGGCGCTGGCCGCTTCGGTGATGGCGGCGGCGATGCGTGGCGCGGTGGTCTGCGCCGGGGCGCCGAGTCCGGCCTTGCGAGCTTTCTCCGCTTCGGCTTGTTGTTGGATGCGCGCCTGGTCGGCGGCGATGGCGGCGAAGACGGAGGCGCGGAAGGAGGCGGGTGGCTGAATCGACGGGAGATCGCGGATGTGCTCGCCGACGCCACGAAAGGCCGCCTCGACCTTGCGACAGTCGGCGCAGGTGGAAAGATGGGCGCTGAGCGCGGCGAGGTCCTGGGTGGACCAGTCGTTGCGCCGCGAGGCCCCGAGCAACTGGCGCG
>DATAOM010000272.1:0-3196 GCA_036265775.1 Ktedonobacterales bacterium
CACCTCCCTTTACGAGGGGTTTGGCCTGACGCCGCTAGAGGCGATGGCCTGTGGCGCTCCTGTTGTGTGTTCCAACGCCACCTCGTTACCGGAGGTGGTCGGCGACGCTGGCATTCTGGTTGATCCACTCAATATTCCAGCGTTAAGCGCGGCGATACTAGAAGTCCTTCGGAATCCAGCGTTGTCGCAGGACCTGCGCCGCAAAAGCCTGGAGCAGGCGGCAAGATTTACCTGGGACCGCACTGCTTCAGAAACCCTTGCCGTGTACAAAGAGGTTGTGTCGTCCGCCGCACGCGCGAGCCATTAGGTGGGTTCTAAGTTGACGGGAATACGCAATGCCAAGCGCTGCCAGTTCGAGCGAGTTGCCGGATGAGATTCGCCAAGCGCTGCTGGCCCGTGGTGTCTCAACGCTGGATGAGGTAGAGTTGCGCGCTGAGCTGGAGCGCCATCTGTCAGCGTACACGCTGTATCGCCTGACGCCAGCGGCCGCGCGACGATGGAAGTGTAAGTATCGCCTGATGTTTGGCGATACGTATGTCGATTGTCAGAGCGTCGCCGAGGCATATGCTCGCGCGCTGCTTGCGATCTTGCCAGAACCGTGAATGCCTCCACTGCGATCTTGCCAAACTCACTCATATATCCAGTTTCTATAGTCCTTGGCTATACGAAATGCATAGCACGCCCTGCTATGGTACAGTAGACCTGCTTGCGCGCTGCGCATTCTAGGCCCATGATGATGGCGGTCCTATGACACTCACCCTTCGCCAGCTCTCGCCGCGTCAGCGCGACTCCTTACGCGTCGCCCTCGCATCGCTGCTTGAGCGCTATTTCGCCTATCCGCCCTACTTTGACTTCCGGCGCAACGCCTCGGCCCATCGGCCAGTGGATGGCGCCAAGCGCCTGGAAATCATTCGCTATGTCCAGCAGGTATCGTTTGATGTCGATATTCAACTTGACGCCCCCGCATTAGAGCGTTGGGCGGCGCAGACACTGCTGATCTTCGCCAACGCCAATCCCGCGCTGGCCACGACACGCGCCTCCTCGCGCCGGCAGTCCCTCATCAAGCATGCGCAACGGGCCGCCGCCGACATAGCTCAGCACGCGCTCAACAATGCGCAGCGCGATCCGCCAGTTCCGTTCACACCTGAATCCGCGCGGACCTGGCTCGGCCAGGCGGATAGCCGCGCGCGTCCTGACTTCATCGCAGAGCATGAGCGCCAGACGCAGATGATCGCGCTGGTGCTCGCGCGCCCACGACCTCCCAAACAGCCCGTGGTCGAAGAGTCTTTGATCGCATCCATCTCCGAGCGCCAGGAACCATCGGGCTTCCTGGGATTTGGGCGCAGGAAGGCTCCCGCGCAGCATGAGGCTGCGCAACCGCAGGCGGCGCAATCTTCGCCAACTCGCCCCAGAGAGGCTCCCGCAGATCTGCTCCAGCTTTACGGCGCCTATCTCAGCGATATGCAGCCAGAGATGACCACTCATGAGACTGCGGCGATTCCGCGCCCTTCGACTTTTCAGGGTGGATCGTCCGGAGCCATGCCAGGCGCTGACGATGCGCAGACAGATATGCAGTTGTTTTACCAACTCCGATTTCAGATCGAGGGCTACGTGCGCAAGGCTGCGCGCAGCTATGGCCTGCCCGATCTCCCTGGTGACCCAGCGCATGTGATCGAGGCGCTGCGTGGATCAAATCTGGTTGACGAGTCGGATCTGCGCATGGCCGAGGGGGTCCTTGCCCTGAGCGATCGTGTGATCGCCGACGGACGCGCGAGCCTGCAAGATTACCGCCAGGCGCTGATGCTCTACCTGCTCTATCACCGCAGCCACCTTGCCTGACAAAGCTGAAGCGGCGCTCAGGATGGTTCAGCCGTGCTGAGGTCAACGCCTTCAGGAAGAGGAACGCCCTGCCCAACCTGCTGGCCCAGCAGGTCCTGGAACTCAAGCGCGTTCACAATGGCATAATTGCGCGCATTGTTGTTCATGACGACATGGACCTCACTGCCGGCGAGTTCTGACGCCATGCGCGCGACACGCTCCGCCCAGGGCGCTAGCTCATCACGGGTGTAGCGGTAGTCAAAGCGATCGCGGCTGTTCTTTAAGCCCTTACCATACCAGGTATGCGTATTGCGTCCATGGAAACGCGCCATCGCAAAGTGATCGTTTGTCATCATGACAACGGGCGGCGCGCTGCCTGATCCGATCTGCGGTTCATCCACTACGCAGAAGGCCAAACCCGTCTCAGTCAGCAGATCACGTGTGCGCTCCAATTGCGCGCCCTCCAGCCATGACCGATGGCGGAACTCGACGACGAGTGTGAGATCGGACAACATCTCCGGCAACCCGGTCAGATACTCTTCGTTGTCCTCGCTTGCGCGAAACCAGGGCGGAAACTGAAACAGGATCGCGCCCAGCTTGTTCGCCGCGCGCAACGGCTGCAGCATCGCGCGGAACTTCTCGAACGTCTCAGCGCTCGGTGTGATCGGCGTTCCCGACTCGTCGCGGTGATGCCATGTCAACTCGCCAAATGCCTTCACGTCGAAGATGAAGTCGTCCGGCGTGCGGTCGGCCCAGAGTTGGAAATTGCGCGCCGGTTGCAGAGTGTAGAAGGTGGAATCTACCTCGACCAGCGAAAAATAGCGTGCATAGTAGCTGATGCGCTGGGATTTCATGCTGGCTCTGGCGTATTCAGCGGGATAAAACGGCTCATGGTCGGTCCAACTTGCGGTTCCAACCCGAATGCGCGCGGTCATGGCGTCCTCCTTGTCGCATGTTCTCTATCGCTTGCATCCTGCAAAGCGTCCCTTCACCGTATCACATTGTTTCATCAGCATCAGCGAGCGCTGACAGCGCGCATCTGTCCCAGTCGCCTTGACACTCTCGGCGCGCCACCGGTATAGTACGCCCGCGACCAGACGCGGCAGGTCGGGTCGTGTGGCGGGGGAGAGGCGCGTGCGTGATCTGAACCGGCGTAGAGTCGCCAGGGCGAAGAGCCATAAAGCCTCTCCAAGGGAACTGCGGGAAGCCAAGGTCCGGCTCAAGGAGATCGAGGAGGAGCTGCGTACCGTTCCGCTCGCGCCTGAGACGAAGCGTGGCGAGGACCGCGAGCGCCGCTACACGCGTATCCTCCGACTACGCGCGCTACGCGAGGACTTCGAGCAGCGCTTCCCTTACGACAAACGGCCACACGCCAACA
>DATAOM010000273.1:0-5150 GCA_036265775.1 Ktedonobacterales bacterium
GAGCCGAATGCGCGCAATGGACGCGGCGAGATGGGACATCGGGACGATGCGCTTCCTCCCGACGTGGAGGCGCTACTGTCCCGCCTGAATACCGACGGCGCCGCCTGGCGTCATGACGTGCCTGACCATGCGCGCCTGGTCGAGCGTATCCGTGCTATTCCCTTCACAGCGCCCCAACAGACTGTTCAGGAATCATCTGACATTTCCCACAAAGGAGATCGTCGCATGCCGGTAGACGCCAACCGTCCTCCATATGATGATCCGTCGTTCATTGACTGGATACCTGAGCCAGAGCCGCCGAGGCCATCACGCCCATGGGTGCGCGCCTTTGGGCTGGTAGCCGCCGTCGTCGTCGTGGCGCTGCTCGCCGTCGTCTTCGCGCAGATCGCGTTGCAGCGCGGTGGGATTGTTGGACCTGCCACCAACCCTACCGTGACACGCTCCGCGCCAGTCGCGACAGGAACGCCTGCTGCGACATCTGCCACGACTCCTCTCCCGACGCCCACCGCCAAGGGCTACGTTGTGCAGGTCTACTTCTCGAAGCAGCCGGACTCCTACAATGATCCGAACGCTGTCTTTCCCGTGTCGCGGTTCTCGCCGACTTCCGGCGTGGCGACCAGCGCCATCGAGCAGCTTATCGCCGGCCCGACGGCGAGCGAGAAGGCGCAGGGCTACTTCACCGAGTTGAGCGGGGCGCTGACCGGAACCTCGAATTGTGGTGGCCGCGATTTCACTATCACGCTCAACATGCGCGCCAGCCATCCGCAGACCGGCGCCGCGACGCTGCGCTTCTGCCGCACGCTCTCACTTCCCGGTGAGTTGACCGATGCGCGCATCAAGGCGGAGATCACCAAGACGCTCACCCAGTTCCCCACGATCACCAGCGTGACGATCATCACCCGCGAGGGCCATTGCTTCGGTGACCTGAGCGGACAGGACAATTGTCTTCAGTAGCGCGCCAGTAGCCAACGGATCTACATCATTCCATCAGCCGCAGGAACGTGTTTTCCACGGCTGGCGCGTGTTCTTCTCACGCCCTTACCACTCCCCCCAGCGCCATTTGCTATAGTCTTGGAACGCATATACCCAATGGTATATTACCGTGCGCTCCAGACGGCTCCTGACCATGGGGAGGTTTCGCATGAGACAGCGACCGCCGAACAAGTGGGGCATCCTGTTCTCGGTCATCTTCGGCATCTTCATGGTCATCCTCGACGCCACCGTCGTCAACGTCGCATTCCCGACATTACGACGCGAGTTCGGCGTCGGTGTCAACGAATCGCAGTGGGTCATCAGCGTCTACACGATGGCGCTGGGTATCGCCACGCCGCTGGCGGGATTCCTGGCCGACCGCTTCGGCATCAAGCGCATCTACATCACCGGCCTGGCGCTCTTCATTGTCGGCTCGGCGCTCTGTGGCCTCGTTCCCGCGCCGACGGTCGAGATCTTCGGCCAGTCGATCAACGGCATCTGGGTTCTCTCTGCCGCGCGCGCCGTTCAGGGCTTCGGCGGCGGCATCGCGTTGCCGCTCGGTACGGCGATCCTCTTCAGCGCGTTTCCCGCAGAGGAACAGGGGCTCGCGCTCGGCGTCTTCGGCATCGCGCTAGTGCTCGCGCCCGCGCTTGGTCCAATTGTGGGCGGCTGGCTGGTGGATCACGACCTGTGGCGCTGGATCTTCTTTATCAACCTGCCCATCGGCCTGCTCGGCATCGGCATGGCGTCGTATTTCCTGATTGATCGCAAGAGCGAGCGCAAGGTGGCGCTGGACATCTTGGGCTTCATCACCTCGGCAATCGGTTTCGGCTCGGTGCTCTTCGCCGCCTCCATCGCCTCCAACGAGGGACTTGGCTCGACGAAGGTGCTGACCTTCTTCGCTATTGGCTTCGTCTTCCTTGCCATCTTCACGTTGATCGAGTTATTCGTCGCCAGGGAACCGCTGCTCAATCTGCGCCTCTTCCAGCGGCGCGTCTTCACCATCGCCACCGTCGTCGGCTGGGTCAGCGTGATCGCGCTCTTCGGCGCCGAATTCCTGCTGCCGCTCTATTTGCAGACCTTACGTGGCAAGACCGCGTTCGAGAGTGGGCTGATCTTGTTGCCGCTGGCGATCACGTCGGGCATCGTCTCGCCGTTCGCAGGACGCTTCTTCGATAAAGTCGGCGCACGTCCGATTCTGGCGGTCGGTTTCTTCATCCTGATGATCAACACGTGGCAGCTCGCGCAGATCAAGGCGGATACGGCGATCACCTGGATCATGTTTCTGCTGGCGATCCGTGGTATTGCGCTCGGCCTGACGGTGCAGACGACGCTGGTGGCGGCGCTCTCGGTCGTGCCAGGGAGACAGGTCGCGCGCGGCTCGGCGCTCTCGAACTCGACGCGCCAGGTCGTACAATCCATCGGCATCGCGGTGCTGGCGACGCTGCTCACCTCGACGCTCTCGCAGCAGGTGAAGGACTTCCAATCGCAGTATCAGAATGCGACGACCTCCGGCCAGAATAGCGCCATCGCCTCGATCTTTACTGGGAAGGGCCTCTGCGAGCCGGTCACGGCGCCTCCACCTAATGTTCCCGGCAGCGAGATCATCACGCAGATACTAAAGGTGCGCGACCAGGCGTGCCAGGAGAGCGTGCAGGGCTTCGAGCGCGCCTATACGGCGACCTTCTTCGCCGCGCTGCTGGCGTTTCTCATCAGCCTCTTCCTGCCGGGCTGGCCTGGTAAGCTCGTCGGACGCCGCGCCGCCGATGAGGAGGAAGGCGGAGAGTCGCAGTCCTCGGCTCCTGCCGCTGCGGCATGACTCTGCCCTTGTTCTCATGGGATACACTGCGCGTGGCGGCAATCGCGGAGAAATAGGGATAGTCTGATGCCGACACGCGCGGAACGTATTGCAGGCGGCTTGATCGGGCTGCTGGTGGGCGACGCGCTCGGCGTACCCTATGAGTTCTCGAATCCCGCAGCGCTGCCTTCACCAGAGATGATTGAGTTCACGCCACCGTCAGACTTTGCGCGGGCGCATCAGGGGACGCCTCCAGGCACGTGGTCGGACGATGGCGCACAGGCGCTCTGCCTCCTCGACTCGCTGCTGACCCGTGGCCACTTCGACGCAGAGGATTTCGGGCGGCGGCTCATGCGCTGGTACGGCGAGGGCTATCTCGCCGTAGATGGGCGTGTCTTCGACATTGGGATCCAGACAGGGCGGGCGCTGGCGCGGCTGCACGCAGGCGTTCCAGCGCTGGAAGCGGGAGCGACCGAGGAGCGCGTGCTGGGCAATGGCTCGCTGATGCGTGTCCTGCCGCTGGCGCTCTGGCATCAGGGCAGCGACGCCGAGCTGGTCGCGGACGCAGGGGCGCAATCACAGGTGACGCACGGGCATCTCCGGGCGCAGGTGTGCTGCGCGCTCTATTGTCTCTGGGCGCGGCGCACGCTGGAGGAAGCGCCCGATCCGTGGACGGCGGCGGTGGTGAGCCTGCGGGCGATTTTCTTTGCGGGAACGCAGGAACGAGAAGAACTGGAATGGTCGATCCGGCCAGATGACTCCCCTGCAGGCGATGGCAGTGGCTATGTCGTCGCCACGCTGCGTTCGGCGCGCTGGGCGCAGGACGCTGGTTCCTACGAGCAGGTCGTGAGGGCGGCGGTGGGGCTAGGACGCGACACCGACACAACCGCCTGTGTCGCGGGGGGCATTGCAGGACTGCGGGACGGCGCCACAGCGATCCCTGCGCGCTGGCGCGAGGCGCTGCGTGGGAGCGAGCTTTTCCAGCCGTTGCTCAACGCTTTGCTGAAGCGAGCCGCCGCCGAGCAAGCGTAAGATATCCGACGAATCCGACGTATATACGGCAGGAGGCATCATAGGCAATGGCAGGCTGAACGCAAGTCCACATAGCCTTGCGTAACAACGGCCACCTTGCTATAGTGTGTCCTTACAATGCGACGCTGGTAGCGTGACCAGACTGGGTGGTTTACGGCCGGCGCGTGATGTTGCCAAAGATGGCAGAAGAGGGGAATCATGCTTCGGAATCGGACACGCCTCCTGGCGTTGTCGACGCTCGCCCTGACGCTTGTCCCGGCGCTCGTCGCCTGCGGCGGCACAAGTGGTGGCGGCGCGACCAGCACGGCGAAAAAAATCTGTCTCGTCACCGACATCGGCGGACTCAACGATCGCGGGTTCAATGCGCTCGCGAACCAGGGCCTGGAGAAGGCCAAAACGGACTTCAAAGTTATTGGCACGGTTACGCAGTCCAAGACTGGCGACGACTACGTGCCAAACCTGACCAACTGTGTGACGCAGGGCGCTGACCTCACCATCGGCGTCGGCTTCCTGATGCAGCAGGCCATCGGCACCGTGGCGGGGCAGTTCCCGAACAAGAATTTCGCCATCATCGACGGCACTGGCACCGACAAGGATGGCAACGACCTCAAGCAGTCGAACGTCACCGGCCTCTTCTTCAAGGAGCAGGAAGCCGGCGCGTTGGTCGGTATCATCGCCGGCATGCTGCAGAAGACCCCGGTATCGCCGATCACTGGCACCAAGGTCATCAGCGCGGTCGGCGGCATCAGCATCCCGCCGGTGAACCGCTACATCGCGGGCTACCAGTGGGGCGCGGGGCAGATCGATCCTTCAATCAAAGTCCTCATCGGCTACTCGAACGAGTTCGCCGACGCGGCGAAGTGCAAGCCAGTCGCCGAGAACCAGATCGCCCAGAAGTCCGAGATCGTCTTCCAGGTGGCCGGTGGCTGTGGCCTCGGCGCGCTGCAGGCGGCAGGTGATAAGGGTGTCTACAGCATCGGCGTCGACACCGATCAGAAGGACGCCAACAAGTCGGTTATCGCCAGCGCGGTCAAGCGTGTTGACGTCGCCACCTACACCGCGATCAAGAATGTGGTGAACGGCACGCCAAACCCGCACGCGCAGACCTTTGGCCTTGCTAACGACGGCGTCGGCTACGCTCCGGGCAACATCACGTTGCCTGCGGACATCAAGGCGAAAGTCGACGACATCTCGGCGCAGATCAAGGCTGGCACGATCACCGTGCCGGACACGATCAAGGCGTAGCCCCGCGCGTCTAGCGCGAGACGAAAGAATCGTCAACGAATCTTCATGGTGGGGCGGGTGCTATTACAGGCGCCCGCCTCGCTGCTATACTGCGTATACTAAG
>DATAOM010000274.1:0-5078 GCA_036265775.1 Ktedonobacterales bacterium
AAGAGTTAGAGCAGCAGGGCTATGAGGTCGTAGGCGCCGCCGCCGATGGTGAGGCCGCCGTCAATCTGACGCGCGAGCTCCATCCTGATGTTGTGCTGATGGACATCAAGATGCCGAAGATGGATGGCATCGAGGCGGCGGCAACGCTGACACGCGAGAAGCTGGCGCCGGTGCTGCTCTTCACTGCCCTCAGCGACGACGACATGATCGAGCGCGCTCGCGCGGCGGGCGTGGTACATTTCGTCACCAAGCCCTGGAGGGAAAAAGACCTGAAGCCGGCGATTGAGATCGCGCTCAGCCGCTTCAGCGAGTTCCGTGCGATGGAGAATAAGGTCAAGGACCTCGAGGAGGCGCTGGCGACGCGCAAGGTCGTTGAGAAGGCCAAGGGCGTCCTCATGGAGAAATATAAGCTGAGCGAGAGCGAGGCGTTCAAGCGCATCCAGCGGCTCAGCATGAACAACCGCAAGTCCATGCGCGAGGTAGCTGAGGCGATCCTGCTCGCCGAGGAACTGAACGTCCAGTGAGTGTCTCCACCTCCCGCGATCCGCAAGCTCTCAGCGCCGATCCCGTCGTCGGCGTACGCTTCCGACCGGCGGGGCGCATCTACTACTACCTGCCGCGCGCCTTCACGCTCAAGACCGGCCAGTGGATCATGGTCGAGACGGCGAAGGGCGTTGAATGCGGGCGCGTGGTCGTCGCGCCGCGCCAGGTTCGTGTCGCCGAGTTGGGGCATGAGGCGCTCAAGCCGGTGATACGGCTGGCCGAGGACGAAGACCTGCGGCTGATGCTCAAGTACAAGGCGCAGGAGAAAGAGGCGCTGCGCCGCTGCGCCGAGCGGATCGCGCAGCACGACCTGCCGATGAAGCTTGTCGAGGCCGAGTATACCTGGGACGGCGCACGCCTGACCTTCTACTTCACCGCCGAGGAGCGTGTCGATTTTCGCGCGCTAGTGCGCGATCTCGCCTCATCCTTCCACACGCGCATCGAACTGCGCCAGATCGGCGCGCGCGACCACGCCAAGACGCTCGGCGGTGTCGGCATGTGCGGCAAGACGCTCTGCTGTAGCTCGTGGCTGACCGAGTTCAACGTCGTCTCGATCAAGATGGCGAAGGAACAGGGGCTGCCGCTCAACACCAGCAAGATCTCCGGCGTCTGCGGACGGCTGATGTGCTGTCTGGCCTATGAGAACGAGAACTACCGCGAGGCGAAGGCGCGCATGCCGAGCCTCGGCGAGATCGTGACGGCGCCCAGTGGCTCCGGGCGCATCGTCGGCGTCAATGTGCCGAAGGAGTCGGTCGAGTTGTTGCTGGAGAGTGGAGCGGTCATCCTCGTGCCGGTACGCGAGCTAGAGGGCTACGAGGAGCGCCAGCCGCCCGCGCACGTCCACAATCACAACCCCGAAGGCTGCGGCAAGCCGAACTGCCGCAAGAAGCAGCATCACACCGCGCCACACCAGGCGCCAGTCGACCCACTGGCTTCGGGGTCAGATGATTTAGACGCTTGATTGAGTCAGTGGTGGCTCACGACATTTCCTGTCGGAGCGATACATACTCCGCGACCCACTGAACCTGCTCGGGCGTATCAGGCACAGGAAGCCCCCTGGCAGCCTGGATTCTTGCTACCGCATGCTCTGGATTCTCGCCTAGCGCAATTAAGGTGGCAGCGGCAATCATCGCCGAGCGCCCAATGCCCATCCGGCAATGAATCGCTACATGTTTTCCTGCGGTCAGCGCCTCGGCGATATCATCAATAAGGGGCTCAACTTCGGCAAATTGCGGCACGCTGCGGTCAGGAATTGGGAAGGCGCGAAACGCAAGGTTCGTAAGTTGGCATACAGACGCTTCGTCGTTCAGCGCCAGCTCACGTTGCTCTTCTTGCGTCAACAGGGACACGACCATGCTAACCCCGGCTTCCCGCCACATCCGAACCTCATCAGGCAGCCAATCGCCACCGCGAGGTCGCGCCATCACAGAAAGCATCCCTGGACCCGCGTACTCAATGGTATATAACTCAACGCGCATTACCTATTCCCACCGTGCAATACCTATTCTCAGGCGCAATCTATGCTCTCAGTCGTCATCGAGCGTATCGCCAGTCCCGTCCTCTGCGTCCTCTTCCGGAGTGTCGCCATGCGTCTCTTCCCAGAGCGTCTTCGTAACCTGACGCGCGATGGTATAAGAGAAGCCACGGCGCAGCAGGAACGGGCCGAGGCGATCACGGAACGTCTCGTAGTCCAGCCCGCCGAGCGAACGCAGCCTCTGCCGTCCGGCAGTCAGCGCGCGCTCCTCGTCCTGGTCTGAGTCCACCGTCTCCTCGGTGATCTCGCGGGCCACGCCGCGCTGACGGAGTTCGAAGCGCACGGCGCTGGCGGAGCGTGGACTGAAACGCTCGCGCTGCTCGACCCAGAACTCAGAGAACTCGCGGTCGTCCAGCAGGCCCATGCGCTCCAGTCGTGCCAGCACGCGGTCAACGACCTCTGGCGCGGGCGTCTGGCGATTCGGGCGGGGACGCAGCAGGCGGCGGCGCACCTCGGCGCGGCTGCGTGGGCGCGCGGTCAAGAAGGAGAGCGCGGAGTCGTAGATGCGGCGCTCCTCGGCGGCGGCGCGCAGCCGTGTGATGTCGTCCTCGCTCAGTTCCATGCCCACAGCCAGGCTCTCGGCGACGAGGGTCGCGCCGTCGAGGGTGAAGGCGTAGTCGCCGTCGAGCGAAATGTGCCACTCGTCAGGACGGCGGCGATGTGGCTCAATGGTGGTGATCTTAGGCATACCGCTCTATTCCGGCCAGCGCCAGTCGAGGCGGAAAGCGTTACGCGCCCTGACGCCGGACAGGATCGCGTGGCAGCGCCGAATAGCGCTCGGCCCAGCGCCCAAAGATCCATGGCAGACGCAGATAATGGCCAGTGAACGCCGCGACCATCGGCCAGAGCCACAGCCCCAGGATGCCTAGGATGAAGACCCACTTCACCACCTGGCCAAGCGCGTCGAGCATCGGCTGATGCAAGCTCGCGGCGCTCGTGAAAATCCAGTTTGTCAACAGAAATCCAATCACACCCAGTATGCTAAGCCCTACAGTCCACATGACCGACTGCCATGCGTGGAAGCGGACGTAGCGGTTGCGCTTCTCGGCGAACCAGAAGAGGATGCCCGTCACCCACCAGAGAGCGTAGCTCAGCCCGGCAGCCATGTTGGCCGTCATGCGGATCGTGTACGAGACGTCGCCCCACGAGTCCGCCGCCTCCCAGGATAGCCGCCGCGCGTCTTCAGCGGTCATCGCGGCGGGAGAGCGCAACGCGGGCGGCGTGGGCAGCGCCTCCGGCTGATTCGGCGGGTATGCGCTCGCCACACGGTTGTCGGGTATGCTCGGCCAGGCCGCCACAGCGCCAAGCGAGGCGTCACCAGCCTGGCTGGGCGTTCCCAGCATCGACTTGACCGGGATCGAGCGAGGAGCCGTTTCGCCCTGTTTGTACGACTGGTTTCCCTGCGGCTGCGCTAAGCGGCCTGCGCCGTTCTCGTTGGTCGAGTTCTTGGATTGCACAGGAACAGGCTTGTTGGTGATCGGCTGCGACTGCCCGAAAGCGTCGTCGTCGTACCCGTTGCGATCTTGCAAAGTTTGATCCTGATCCATGGTGCTTCTCCCGGGCGGGCATACCCGCCAAGCCGCGCTAGCCGCCTACGTAGCGCAGGTACTCGTCGGCGAGCGCGCTGAACTGCCGGTGTGGGGCCGTGCCACCAAACTTCTGCCGCAGCGTGGCGACGGTCTCTTCAACATCGGCGGCCTCCGCGACGCCGACATCTTCGGTGATGATCGAGTTGAAAATGGGTGGGTGAATGCCGGGAATCGCGTCGCGGCGCATGCTCATGACGGTCTGTTTGTGGAGCCGGCTGGCGGCGCGGAAACGCGAGACGACGATCCCCAGGCCAAAGATCTCGTGCTGTGCGCGCAGGGCGAAATCGGCCATGCGGTCGAGCACCAGCGGCACGCCAAGCGTCGAAAGGATATCGGGTACGACGGGGATGAGGAAATAGCGACTAATGGCGATGCCGTTGAGCGTGATGACGCCGAGGTTTGGCGGGCAGTCGATGAGGACGTGGTCGTACTGCTGTAGCATGTCACGTAGGGCCTCACGCAGGGCGTAGACTGGGCCACCACGGAACGTATCGAGGTCGGCGATCTTGGTGATGCGATCCTGGATGCGGTGCAGGCGGATGCTCGAGGGCAACAGATCCAACCCTGGAATGCCGCCGCCGACGTTGGAGACGCGCGTGAGGATCGCCTCTTGCGCCGAGAAGAGCCGCGTGTTCTCGATCTGGTCTTTGAAGAGCTGGTAGAGCGTCTGGCCAGCCTGATCGCGCTCGCGCCAGCGGCGCTCGGTCACCAGGGCGATGGTGGCGTTGGTTTGCGGGTCGAGGTCGATCACGAGCACGCGTTTGCCATGCTCACCAGCCAGATAATGGGCGAGCGCGAGCGTCAGCGTCGTCTTGCCGACACCGCCCTTGAGATTGATGATACTCGTGACGACAGCCATCCGCCGGTTCCTCCCCGCCACAGACTACGATGCGATGCCCAGATAATGTCCAGATCCTGTTGCGCAACAGCCCGCATGTGCGAAAGCGTCCGCGCTGATTCGATACCCCTCATCCTATCCGATGACGCCGCCGGTGTCCACCGCTCATGACAATTGACGAGCAACGAGTGACAGCGACTTCGGGTCGGATTCAGGCGGTGGCGTCGAGATGGAGGCCGCGAACAGGGCGGTCGTCACTCATCGCTTCGAGCGCCTTGCCCAGGGCGATCAGGCTGTCGAGGTTATTGGCCGGCAGAAAGCTGTCAATGTAGGGCAAGGCGGCGCGCATGCCAGCCGTCACTGGACGGTAATCCTCCAGCCCAAGCAGCGGATTGAGCCAGATCAGCCGGTGGCAGTTGCGCTGGAGCCGCGCCATCTCTTCCCCCAAAATACGAACGTCCCCACGGTCCCAGCCGTCACTGATGATCAGAACAGCGGCGCCACGCCCCAGCACTCGCCGTGACCAGCGCCGGTTGAACGTCCGCAGCGACTCGCCGATGCGCGTCCCTCCCGA
>DATAOM010000275.1:0-8548 GCA_036265775.1 Ktedonobacterales bacterium
GATTGGGCGACTGGTCGCCAGTCCCGTCCAGCCCATCCCATCCAGAACGTTGATTTTGGCGAAGAATTCGCGCTGAGGTTCCCTTTCAGCGGGCCGACGCGCTAGTCTTTTCGTTTAGGGCGGCGCAGCGGGCCGCAGGATCATGGCCCGTCATTCAGCGCATGATCACATCCTGTGCCTGGCGCGCCAGTCCAGCCATCCAAAACGGAGGATACGGAGCGAGAAGGAACTTGCCCGCCAAATGACTCACCACGTGTGGAAGGATCCACAGTGACAACCTACCTGACGTCGCCACAGCAGGCGACCAGGGCCAACACCGCAACGTTGGCCGCGCATCATGTCGTGTTTTTCGATCCCACCGGGCGTCGTTGGCGTCTGGCGCAGAGCGTGGCGCTGCTCTTCATCACGCTGGCGCTTGTCATGCTCGCCATCTCGTGGCAGCCGATTTTCCAGCCGCCTCCACTCGGAGATAACGGCCGGGCACTTGCGGAACCAGATCTGGGAGACGTGGGACAACGTGGACCGATCCAGTATATTGGCGCCGGCCCACTGGTGCGTGTTGTGCGCCTCGACCATACGCAGAGCGGCATTGTGGCTTTCGATCCGGTCACCAATCGTAGTCTTGGCCCAGTGACTGGCGACGATGCGGATGCTGTGTCCGGCGCCAGATACGCGATACAGCGCTATGGGTACAGCAGCGTCGCCCACAGGACTATCTCGCTGACCTTTGACGACGGCCACGATCCGACCTGGACGCCCAAAATCCTTGATCTCTTAAGCAAGGAAAAGGTCCCGGCGACTTTCTTTGTCATCGGCTCTCAGGTCGCCAAATTTCCTGATGTGGTGGCCCGTGAGGCGCGCGAGGGGCATGCGCTGGGCAACCACACGATGACCCATCCCGCGCTTACCGCCGATGAGGTGCAGCGAGAGGTTGCGCCTGCGGATCGCGTCGTTCGCGCAGAGACAGGCATTCAGACGAACCTGTTTCGCCTGCCCTACGATGGCTATGATAACGCAAGTCGCGCACAGGTCGATAGCGACACGCTGGACGTGCTCATCGCGGCGGAACGACTGAAGTATCTCATTTCGGAAGACGACTTTGACACCAGCGACTGGAGGTATGGCGACGCCGCAAAACGCCCTTCGCAGCCCATACCCTTGCCACCAACCACCATGGACAACATGACGATCCTCCTCCATGATGGCGGCGGCAATCGCGCGTACACCCTCGCGTACCTACAGCGCCTCATTCCCTGGGCGCGCGCGCACGGCTACCAGTTTCAGTCGCTGCCGCAGGTTAGCCCGGAGGTGAACGCTGGACTCTCGCATGGCGCTCCTAGCCCGTGGGACCGCGAGACGCTCCTCTTTGCCGACGCCGTCTGGGTCTGGCCAAATGGATTGATGCAGGCCCTTTTCATCCTGGCGCTGGTCTCGGTCGTGGCGCTTACCGCCTTCAACATCCTGCTCGCAGTGACACGCAAGGTACGCCGGCGCCGGAGAGCCATTCCGGTCCCTGATGGCCTGACTGGTCCCTCGGTAACAGTGGTCGTCGCCGCCTACAACGAGGAACAGGTCATCGGCGCGACGCTGAAGGCCTTGTGCCTTTCACGCTATCCAAAGCTCAAGCGTATCCTTGTCGTGGACGATGGCTCAACCGACCGCACGGCAGAGATCGTCGCCGCTATAGCCGAGGAGGATCCGTGCATCGGGCTCCTGCGCCAGCCAAATGGAGGAAAAGCCAGCGCGCTGAATCGTGGCTTCGCAGTGGCCGACACTGAGATCGTCGTCACCCTCGACACCGACACGATCTTTACGCCGGAGACAATTGGCTGCCTGGTGCGGCGCTTTATGCTCGATCCGGCAGGTCGCCTCGGCGTGGTGGCGGGCGCGCCCAAAGTTGGAAACTGGCGCAATCTTCTGACGCGCTGGCAGGCGTTGGAATATATCATCCAGATTGGCGTTGATCGTGCGGCGCAGGATTGCGTGCGCGCTATCATGGTCGCGCCGGGCGCGTGCGCGGCATGGCGGCGAGTGGCAGTCCTTGCTGTAGGTGGACACTCACGCTCAACGCTCGCCGAGGATTGTGATCTGGCGCTGGAACTGCAGAAGCATGGCTACGAGATCACGCAGGACGACGAGGCGATCTGCTACACTGAAGCGCCAGAGACTGTATCGGCGTTGGCTCGCCAGCGCTTCCGCTGGATGTATGGCAATATCCAGGCGATATGGAAGCACAGGCGCATGTTCTGCAATCCGTGCTATGGCTGGCTGGGAATGGTGACCCTGCCCTTCGCGGCTATCTCGGTGCTGCTCCCTATGCTGTTCCTGCCATTCATCTACCTCATGCTGTTGGTGATTGCCGCCACACAGGGCCTCAGCGCTGTCCTGTTCTACTTCGCGCTCTTCACGGTAGGGCAGGTGGTCAGCGCTCTCGTCGGTGTGGCGCTTGCGCGTGAGCGCCCAATCCATCTGCTCGTTGCGCCGCTCTACCGGCTGATCTATGAGCCGCTACGGGCCTATGTCGTCTATCGATCCGTCCTGATGATCCTACGGGGGACAAAGGCAGGATGGAACAAGTTGGAGCGCACCGGCGCGGTGTCCTTGGCGCTCCTCGACTGATGAGGAATGAAGAAAGAACAGCGAGAAAGACGGGCATGCGCCATGCGTCGTCTGGCGTTCAGCCTCATGGCTATATCCGTAGCGGGTCTGAGTCTCGCCGCCTGCGAGCCGTCTGGATCGAGCAGTGCGCCACATGCAGATCGGCTGCGTATTGTCGCGGGTTATCTCGTTCCATGGGATGCGCGCAGTACGGCCGCGCTCGATCAGGACGCGCTGGGTCGTGACGCGCTCACTGAGGTCAGCCCCACCTGGTATCGGCCAGACGAAGCTGGACAGATTGTGTTCGCTTCACTCCAGGCGCAACAGTCCCTGGCGAGTCTGGAGACAAAGGCCGCCGCACAGGGTCTCACGCTCATGCCTTCAATTGTGAACTATCGCGATGGACGCTGGGATGGCGCGCTGATCCATCACCTGCTTACTGAGCCACAGGCGCGCAAGGCCCATATCGCGGCGATCGTGGCGTTGGTTGAGTCCCACGTGTGGGCGGGCATTGATCTCGACTATGAGTCGCTGGCCAGCGCTGATCGCGAGGCGTATAGCGCATTCATTCGCGATCTTGGCGCCTCTCTTCATAAGGCGCGCAAGCAATTGAGTGTTACCGCGCATGCCAAAACTAGCGAGCCGGGCAACTGGAGCGGGGCCAGGGCCGAGGATTGGCGTGCCTTGGGCGAGTCGGCTGACGAGATTCGCATCATGGCGTACGACCACGCCAACGACGAGACGCCTCCTGGCCCGATCGCCCCCATTTCGTGGGTCGAGCGTGTGTTGCAACTGGCTATCACTGAAATTCCAGGCGACAAGATCATGCTCGGCGTTGGCGCCTACGGCTATGACTGGAAAGATGATAGCATGGGCGAGGCGCTGCAATGGGCCGACGCGGAGGCCATTGCGCAGGATCATGCAGCCGTCATCCAATGGGACGCAGAGAGCCAAGCTCCCTGGTTTGCCTATTCCGATACCCAGGGGCGCAAACACACCGTGTGGTATGAGAACGCGCGCAGTATGAAGGCAAAACTTGATCTAGCTCGCCAGTCTTCCATCGCTGGAGTCTTCATCTGGCGACTCGGCGGCGAGGATCCGGCGATATGGGACGAACTGCGCCAAGCTGTGTGAGGCTGAGCCAGCTACAGCGCTCGCTGCGCAGCCATGCGCATTGCGCATGGCTGGAAGCTTTGTCCGACGCTTGACAGGCGCGACGCCGCCCGCTACGCTACGCGCCATGAAGAAAGCCGTGACTGTTCTCTGGCGCTGGCGTGTGATCTGCGCGCTGCCGTTGCTGGTCGCCGCCCTCGCCTGTGGGTTGGACCTCCAGCCGAATCCTAAACCAAAGGTCACGCCGACGCCGACGCCCACGCCGCTTGTGCGCCTCGGGCCGGATTCGCTGCAGGTGCTGCATGGCGTGCCGTGGGGAACGCTGCGGCTGGATGGGCAAACCGCCGCAACGCTCGGCATCTCGCTCGCCCCGCGTATCCCCGACGAGACCGCGCCCGCATTCACGCTGCGCAAGGGACAGCACACGCTCGAATATACCGCCGAGCCGTTCCCGTCGCTGCGCTGCCAGATCAGCCAGCCAGCCAGCGCCAGCGACACCTGCCCGCTCTTCGACCCACCGCCCAAGTTCCCTGTGCAGAACCAAAACGGCAGCCGCATCCTCGACGTCGGCGCGACGCTCGACCACCTCCCTGCGAGCCAGTTCACCACGTTGCAGCAGGCCACGCAGACGAACTTGAATGCCGGACTTGGCGAAGCCACGACGAGAGTCGAGTTGGGAGAACGCTACCTTGGCGCGGATAGCCAGATCGCCACGACGACGCAACCGCTGAACGCTTCGCCACAGTTCACGCTCAACGGCGATCCCAACGACGATGGACCGTGGGCGGGGCAGCCGTGCGTCACGCTCTGCGAAACGTATCCCGGCGCCGCGCTCGATACTTCTGCTTGGACCATCGTCGCGCATGTGATCGTGACATGGCGCTACGCGCAGCTCAATGGAAGCGTCACACTAGATCACGCGCCAGCCGCGACGCCGGAGCGCCATCAGCATATCCGCCAGCCCTTCGCCGTGCGCTGGAACGGCTCCTGGCAGGTCATCATATCAACCCCGAGCGCGCGTGTGCCGACGCCCCTCTGCGCCGTGGCGACGAGTCTGCTCGGCGAGCAACTCACCCGAGCCACCGCGCCGGAACTCGCCACGTATGCATGGGATAGCATCAGCGCGCCGAACACTGCCGAGGGTTGTCTGCTGGTTGGCGGCCTCTCCAACGGCAATGGACCGGTGGGGGCGACCGCGAACGTCCTCTATCGTTTCGGGCTGCTGTATGCGGCGAATGACGTGGCGCATCGCCTGCTGCCAAGTCTACCGCTGGTGGACGCGCATGGTCAGGCTATCGCCTCGCAGATCGCGGCGCTACCTCACTGAATGACCAGGTCCGCTGAACACGCCTCGTGTGCTACGATACGCGGCGAGACTGCACGCATTTCAGATTAAGAGAGGTGGCGTGATGGCGCTCGCAGACACAGCATGGCGGCTGGAGGCGTTCGAGGGCGACGCGTCCGCTCCCGCGCTCGACGGCGTTGAGGTGACGCTGGAATTCCATCAGGACGCGGGCGGAGGCCTGCGCATGGGCGGCAAGAGTGGCTGCAACCGCTACACGGCTGGCGTAACGGTCAGCGGCGACACGCTTACCTTCTCCCCTATCGCCGGGACGCGCATGATGTGTCCAGACCCGCAGATGGCCGTCGAGGACGCCTACCTCAGGGCGTTGGACAGCGTGAGTCGCTACGAGGAGCAGGGCGATCAGCTTCTTCTCTTCTACCCACACGGCCAGCTTCGCTTCGTTCCCGCCGCCTGATTCGCACCAGCCAATCCAGAATCAATCCAGCGCACAGAGACCTTCATGGAACACGAACAATCCAGCGTTCGCCCGCCACGCGAGATGAGTCCCGCGCGCCTGGAAGCCTTCAGCGACGGCGTGCTCGCGGTCATCATCACCATCATGGTGCTTGAGTTGCGTCCTCCAGACGGCGATAACGTTCCTGCGCTCGAAAGGCTGATTCCAGGCCTGCTGATCTACGTGCTCAGCTTCACCTTCATCGCCATCTACTGGAACAACCACCATCACCTGCTGCGTGCGACACGACGCATCAGCGGCGGCGTGATGTGGGCCAACCTCCACCTGCTCTTCTGGCTCTCACTCGTGCCCGTGGTCACGGCGTGGATCGGCAAGTATCCGCGCAGCCTCTGGCCCGCCGTCACCTACGGCTTCATCGGCTTCATGGCGGGCGTCGCGTATACCATCCTGGCGACGACCATCGCTGCCGTGAACAAGGACACCGCCATCAGCCAGATACTGCAACGCGACATCAAGGGCAGGATATCGCTGGCGTTCTACGCGGTAGGCATGGCGCTAGCCTTTGTCCAGCCGTTGCTGGCCTATGTCCCTTACGCCCTCGTCTCGATCATGTGGTTCATCCCCGACCGCCGCTTCGCGGCGTCTGCGGAGCGCAAGGACTGACCTCGCCCATCTGGCGCGCAACTATCCTCCCCGTGAGCGCTGGACTATACTGAACTGAGACAATACGCGACTCTGTGTGACGCGCTGATGATTGGCTAGGATAACACATGGCGGAGCGAACCATGCCCGGCGCGCTGATATTGGGGGCCTCCAGCGGGATCGGCGCGGCGCTGGCGCGTGAGCTGGCGCGGCAAGGCTATCGGCTGGCGCTCGTCGCGCGCAACGAGGCCGCTCTGACCGCGCTGACCAATGAGATCAACGGAGAGCATGCCGGGCCGCCACAGGCGCGCAGCTATCCCTGCGACGTGCGTGTGTTCGACGATGCGCCGGACCTCTTCCAGCGCATCAATGAAGGCATGGACGGCGCACTACGCGTCGTCGCCTATGTTGCGGGGATCATGCCAAGTGGCAAGGCTGGCGCGTGGACCTTCGAGGAAGAGCGCACGATGATTGAGACGAACCTGCTCGGCGCGATGCGCTGGCTCGACCTCGCCGCAGAGAGCTTTTCCCGCGCGGGCGAGGGCGTGATCGTCGGCGTCTCCTCCGTCGCGGGAGATCGCGGGCGGCGCGGCAATAGCGCGTATATGGCCTCGAAGGCGGGCCTCTCGACGTACCTCGAATCGCTGCGCTACCGGCTGCGCGGGACGGGCGTGCGCGTCATCACGATCAAGCCGGGCTACGTCGCCACGCCGATGACCGCCGACCTCAAGTTGCCTCAGGCGCTGACCATTACCCCAGAGCGCGCGGCCAAACGCATCGTCCAGGCGGCGAAGAAGAACTCCGGCGTGGTCTACGTTCCCAGCTATTGGGCGCCGATCATGTGGGGCATTCGCCAGCTTCCCGCCGCCGCGATAGCCCGCCTGCCGATCTAGCGCCCTCAGGAGATAGAGACTCAATGCGCGCCGAACGACTCGTCGCCCCAATCGAGACACTGGAAGGCTACGGCATGCGCCAACGCGCGCGCTCCCGTGTCGCGCGTCCACGGTCGGTCGAGGAGATCGCCGAGGTCTTTGAGTCTACGCGCATGGAGGGCGTCAGCGTCGGTCTGCGTGGCGGCGGCAACAGTTACGGCGACGCCGCGCTGAATGGCGACGCAATTGTCCTCGACACGTCACGCATGAACCGCATCCTCGCCTGGGACCCGCAGGCTGGCGCCATCACGTGCGAGCCGGGCGTGACTATCGCGCAGCTCTGGCGCGCGACGCTTGCCGATGGCTGGTGGCCGCCGGTCGTTCCCGGCACGATGGCGGTGACGCTGGGCGGCGCGGCGGCGGCGAACGTCCACGGCAAGAACAACTGGCGCGATGGCTCGTTTGGCGAACACATCTTGCGCTGCGAGCTGCTACTGCCTTCCGGCGAGAGCGTCTCCTGCTCGCCCGACGAACGCGCCGATCTCTTCTACGCGGCCATCGGCGGCTACGGCCTGCTGGGCTGCTTCACCGCGATCACCATCCAGATGCGGCGCATCTACTCTGGCTTAGTGAACGTGCGCCAGACTGCGCATCCTACGCTGGAGAGATTGCTCGCGGCGTTGGACGCTGGCTCCGAGCGCGCGACCCACGCCGTGGCCTGGGTGGATACCGGCGCGCATGGCAAAGCGTGTGGACGCGGCCTGCTCAAGACGATGCGCGAGCTTGAGCCAGGCGAGGATCCCAACCCGCGACAATCGCTCGACCCCGCGTTCCAGCCGCCGTCGGGACGCCTGCTGGGCGTTTTGCCAGTCGCGTGGGTTCCGGCGCTGGCCAAGCCAATGGCGACGCCGCCGGGCATCGCGCTGGCGAACTGGGGACAGTGGCTGCGTGGCAATCTGCCCTGGGCGAGCCGGCCACATCAGGAGCGCTATGTTCCGGCGAACTTCCTGCTCAACTTTTTCCCCGATTTCAAGCGCATCTACCGTCCCGGTGGCCTGATTCAGCAGCAGAGCTTCGTCCCGCGTGAACAGGCGCCGCAGGTCTTCCGCTCGTTGCTGGCGCGCTCCCAACTCGCCGGACTCCAGCCGTCGCTCGCGGTGCTGAAGCGCCATCGTCCCAGCCCCTTCCTGCTCAACTATCTGCCCGATGGCTACTCACTGGCATTGGACTACGCCGTGCCACGCGGGCGTGAGGCAGCCACGCTGAAGCTGATGGCAGAACTGAACGCGCTGGTGGCGGCGAGCGGCGGGACGTTCTTCCTGGCGAAGGACAGCACGCTCACGCCGGAGGACTACCTGCTGGCAAGCGATCGCGCCGCCCTGGCCGAGTTTGCGCGACTCAAGCGGGAGTACGATCCCGACGAGGTGCTGCAGACGAACCTGTACCGGCGCGTGCTGCGTCCGGCGCTGGCGCTATCCTGACACAAAGGCAACAGAAGAAGCGAGGCGCGTATGAATGAATTGGCGGATCAACTCGTCGAAACGTGGGCGATCCACGGTCGCA
>DATAOM010000276.1:0-5043 GCA_036265775.1 Ktedonobacterales bacterium
GATACGGCGCTCTACGATCTCTTCCTGCGCGAGCACTGGAACTACTACCGCTACCCCGATCCCTTCGACCAGCCCTCGCCGCTGTTCGACCAGTTGCGCTGGCTCAAGGAAGCAGGATTCGCGGTCGTGGACTGTTTCTGGATGCAGGCGGGGCACGCCATCTACGGCGGCTATCTGGAGCAGGCTGGCGCGATGGCGGGCGATGCTCTCGACTATGCGACGGCGCTGGAGATTGCGAGCCGCGCGCTGGGACAGAGCTGACAGGCGCTAGCTATGAGGAGCGACGGCGGCGGGTGAGGGCGCGTCGTCAGATAGCAGCAGGTACATGCCGTCATAAAAGGAGCGTACGTAGGGCGGGACGAGGCGAATATCGGCCATCATGCCGCTGGCGAGACCGGCGTACATCTCCCAGTCGTTGCGCTCGACCAGCATCCCCGCCCAGTTCTGCTCCGGGATGCCGTGGATATAGCCGTACGCAAGACCCTGCGTGCGCGCGTAGCGTGGGTCGCGTTCCTCGGAGAGCGCGATGGTCGCCTGCATCATCGCCTCTTCCTGGCCCAGCCGCCGCGTGTGCCACCAGGCATGCGCTAGCTCGTGGATCGCCGCCTCATACTGCGCGGTATAGAGAAAGACGAGATTACGGCCGGGGTCCCAGTAGCCGCCACCACCCAGGCTGCGCAGGTCCTGCACCTCGAAGTTGATGCTCTCGCGCAGCCACTGCTTGGCCTCGTCGGTGTAGGGAAATGCGGCGAAGACCTCCTCCAGATACTCGCGCGCGTCGCCGCTCATGGAAGCGCTCACGCGGCCCACCGGAGCCGCGTACTTCCGTAAAGCGTCTTCCTGCGCCTGACGCCAGGCTTCCTTGATCCGCTGCCACATGGTTATCACCTGCCTCTCGTCGCCAATAGGGCCGCTCACATCCCGCCCGTTTCCCGCTCGTCATTGGCCATCCACATTCTATCCTGACCATGCCTGCGTCGGTTGCGTCTGGCATCTCGGCGTGCTGCTCGGCATGAAGCTCAGCGCACCGTCGTGCTACGCTGATACGGGGCTGGCGGTTCGCCTCTCGGCGACCGTTCAGGAGCGAAGGAAACAGGAATGCCATCCGATCTCGAGTATGTCCAGATGTACCTGCGCAGGCAGGCGCGACGCGGGCGTATCGCTCAGACGCTCACGGCCTTTACGGTGTATACGGCGGCCACAGATGACGCTACAGTCGCGCCCTATGCCATTCCACGCCGTCTGACGCGCACAATACGCGACGCCGATCTGGACGAACTTCACGCCACATTCGGACGCCAGAACGCGCGTCCACAGGTCGAGTTTCTCGCCGACCTGTATCCCGAGTTGCCAGAGCGCCTGGCGTCAGTTGGGTATCAGGAGACACGGCGACAATCCGTGTTGCTTGCCCATCTACATGACATTCAATCTCCGCCGCCGCCGCCAGCGCAGGTTGAAGTCATCACCATCTCGCGCGCATCGTCGCTGGAGACGGTCCGCGAGAATCTGGATACAAATTCGCTCGGATTCGACGAGCCAGCGGGCGCCACCGAGAGGCAGGCTAAAGCGTTTCGCGCAGGACTGGTCACGAGTCGCGCCTTCACGCTGCGCACGGAAGGACACCCAGTCGCGGCGGGGATGTTCGAGGCGATCATGGGCGGCGTCACGGAATTGATGGGAATCGCTACCCTGCCAGAATTCCGGCGTCAAGGTTTTGCCGCCTGCCTCACCGTCGCTATGGCGCGGGGCGCATTCACCCACGGCGCGGCGCTGGTCTTCCTCTGCGCCGTCTCCGAGGAGGCCGGTCGCGTCTACCAGCGCGCCGGCCTTCGCCCCTGCGGATCGCTCGTCGAATATACGCGCCAGTAGTCAAGCATAATGCCCTACGGCGAGGGAGCTTCTGGCAAGGGGCATAGCTCATCCGCAAATGGCCTTGTCGCATGCACGTCAAATGGCCCTTCTCGGCGAGCCAATCTTGCGGTAGGGTACCGTGCAGCGTGGCTATGCGCAGAAGAGAGCAGGAGGACCCACGATGAACGAGACGCAGGCGCAATTGCAGGCTGGATATGCCGATTTTGATTTCCTGATTGGCCGGTGGAAGATCCGTCATCGCCGGCTGCGGGAGATCCTGAAGGGATCCACCTCCTGGGATGAATTTGAGGGCTACGCCGTAGACCGCAAGATTCTTGGGGGACTGGGGAGCATCAGCGAGGTTACGCTGCAACTTGCGTCCGGGCCGTTGCAGGGCATGACCACGCGTCTCTTCGACCCCAAGACGGGGCAGTGGCGTATCTACTGGACCGCTGGGCCAGATGGCGCCTTCACGACGCCGATGATCGGGGGATTCGCGCAGGGACATGGGGCGTTTTACGCGCACGAGCCATTCGAGGGACGATATGTTCTGAGCCGCTTCGTCTGGACGGACATCACACCCACCTCATGCCACTGGGAACAGGCGTTCTCGGCGGACGGCGGAACAACCTGGGAGACGAACTGGATCATGGATCTCACCAGGCAGCAGGAATAAACGCCAGGCCGAGAGGCGCCAGTGTCCTCAAAGCTGCGGCGTCAAGACCAATTCCTCGCCGTCTTCCGGGATAAGGATGCCGCCCTCCAGCCCTTCCGCGGCGACCGCCTGGCGCAGGTCGGCGCGCGAGACGGTGGCGTGATCTACGCTATCCAGGTGAATGGCGACCACCTTGGCCCAGGGCGCGAGGCGGCTGGTGGCGATGGTCTGCGCGGCGTCCATGATGATGAGCGCACGACCGCCATCGGACCCGACGGGCCACAGCGCGCCGCCGGAGTGCGTGACAATCACGTCGGGGTGATAGCGCTCGATGGCCGCGCGCGTCTCGTCGCAGAGGACGCTGTCGCCAACCCAGTAGACGGTTGGCTCGCCGGGCGCCTGCAGGATATAGCCTGAGGAGACACCCATATCCTCCTCGACCGGTCCCACCCCATGATGACCCAGGATACGTGTCAGCGTTCCGGCGGGCCAGGCGAGGCTCGACTCTACCGGCGTCACGTGCTCGAAGCCATTGGACTGGAGGGCGTCGGCGTCAGTTGGCTGGCAATAGAGCGGAAGGGTTTTGGGGAGGCGCTCGCGCGCTACAGCGTCGAAGTGGTCGCCATGCCGGTGCGAGAGCAGAACCAGTTCGACCCCAGCCAGGATGTTGTCAACGGGAAGCGGCAGATCGGCGACGGGATTGCGCGAGCGTCCACTATAGGAGGGAAGCGCAAAACGGTCGGCGAAGAGCGGGTCGGTGAGGATGTGCTGTCCCGCGTAGTCCCAGAGCATCGTCGCGTTGCGGATCAGGCGCAGTCGCATGGGCGCTCCTCCTTCATGTGTCGTATTGACCGCATGAGGATACGCTACTGACGCAGCACGCGTCCAGCCGGACATAGTAGACGTCATATCGACTACAGGCAGGTTGCGTATCTGAGTTGCGTATCTGATATATAATTATGGTCTCTTCTTACTATCATCGCCGCGTGGGTGGTGAGGGGCGCGCTCGCGTGTCGAGCGGCTGGAAGCGGTGGACTATGTATGGATTCTCCTCCACACCGTCCGGTCGTTATCCAGCGTATCAGCCGGGCGTCTCACGTGTGCGCATTGTGGCGGATAGCTCCACCGATATTCTGCCGCGCCATGCGCAAGCGCTCGGCATCGTGGTCGTGCCGAACCTCATCGTGATGGACGGAGCGACCTTGCGCGACGGCGTCGACATTACGTCGGCGCAATTCTTCTCCCGGCTCCCGCGTCTGCGGAGCATGCCCTATACCCTGCCCGCCGCTCCCCGTGACTTTTATTACGCCTACCAGATGGCTTTTGGTCAGGGCGCGACCGACGTGCTCTCGATCCATGTCTCCAGCCATCTCAGCCAGGTGATCCAGCACGCGCAGGCTGCGCGGGAGCGCCTGCCACAGGCCCCGATCTATCTTCTTGACACGCTTCAGGCCGGGATTGGCATCTGGCCAGCGGTGACGAAGGCGGCGAAGCTCGCGAATATGGGTGCGCCTGTCGATGAGGTCTATGAGACAGCGCGCTCGGTCCTTGCGCGCACGCGCCTCTATTTCGTGGTCGAGACGCTCGAATATCTGCGACGGGGAGGACGCATCGGACGCGCGCGAGAGCTGCTGGGAACCCTGATGGACGCGCATCCCGTTCTCACCATCCGTGATGGTGAGGTGGCGCCGCTGGAGAACGTGCGCAATTTCGACCGCGCCCTGCACCGCATGCGCGATGTCGCGCTCGCCCAAGCGCCAGAGGCGGTGCTGATCTGCGCGAGCACCATCGAGCGCATCAGCCAGATGGAGCAGATACTCCATCTGCGTTACGATGGGGTCATCGACAAGACGTGGCTTGGTCCCACCCTCGGCGCCAACGCAGGGCCTGTCACCGCCGTCGCCGTAGTCGCGCGCCACTAGCGCCATATGTCGTTTTCAACTACGTCGGGTCGCATGCGACTCTGTGGCTACGTAGCGGCGCGCTCGATCCCGCTCGCAGTTGTAGGCGGTGGAAAGCGTTACAGCAGCGTCTCAATACCGTTACCGCTGCCTTCACGCCTTGGTAGGAGCGCTGGCGCACGCGCTAAGATCAGGGCATGAGCAGACAGACACGCTATGACGCGATAGTGGTCGGCGCCGGGCCGAACGGACTCGCTGCGGCGATCACGCTGGCGCAGGCCGGGCGCTCAGTCGTGGTCTACGAGGCCAGCGAGACAATAGGGGGCGGCTCGCGCACGAAGGAGCTGACATTGCCGAGGTTCCGCCACGATGTCTGCTCGGCAATCCATCCGCTGGGGGTTGGCTCGCCCTTCTTTCGCACGCTTCCGCTGGACCGCTACGGCCTGGAATGGATCTACCCTCCTGCTCCGCTTGCCCATCCACTCGACGACGGCGCAGCGGTCCTCGAACGCTCCCTTGGCGCGATGGAGGCGTCGCTTGGCAAATCTGACGCCGCCGCCTGGCGCAGCCTCTTCGCGCCGTTCGTGGAAGAGTGGGAGTCGCTGGCGCAGGGCATCCTCGGTCCGTTGCGACCGG
>DATAOM010000277.1:0-3793 GCA_036265775.1 Ktedonobacterales bacterium
CGCACTCTCAGCGCGTACATCTCGGCGTTCGTCACCACCGACACGCGCGACCCATTGGCGCAGGCGCGTTACAGCGAGTTGCAACGTCACAGCGCGCGCCTCACGCAACTTACTACACGCTTCACCGCATGGATTGGAACCCAGGACATCGAGGCGCTACTCGCACAATCAGAAGTGGCGCGTGAGCATGCCTTCGCTCTGCGCAAGGCGAAGACCAGCGCGACACATCTCATGTCGCCCGCCGAGGAGGCGCTGTACGCCGAGTTGAATCTGCCGGGCGGGGCGGCGTGGGGCAAGCTGCATGGCAACGTCACCTCACAACTCAGCGTTCCCATCGAGATCGACGGCCAGATGCGCGAGACGCCGATGAGCGTCGTACGCACGCTGGCCTTTGAGGCTGATCGAGATGTGCGCCGCAGGGCGTATGAGGCTGAGTTAGCTGGCTGGGAGCGCGTCTCGGTTCCGCTGGCCGCCGCGCTCAACAGCATCAAAGGACAGGTAAACGTCGCGACGGCGCGCCGTGGCTGGAGGACGCCGCTCGACGCCGCGCTTTTCGACGCGCACATCGATCAACCGACGCTCGACGCGATGCTCGGCGCGGCGCGCGACTATTTTCCAGTGTTCCGGCGCTATCTCAAGGCGAAGGCGCACGCGCTGGGGCTCCAGCAGCTTACCTGGTACGATCTCTTCGCGCCGATGGCGGAGGGAAACAAGGCATGGAGCTACGAGGAGGCGAATCTGTTCATCGTCGAGCAGTTTGGGACGTTCACGCCGCGTCTGAGCGCGTTCGCGGCGCGCGCCTTCCGCGAGAACTGGATCGACGCTGAGCCACGGCCTGGCAAGCAGGACGGCGCCTACTGCATGTGGGTGCAGAGGGACGAGTCGCGCGTCTTCGCCAACTTCAAGCCCGCCTTCGGCGGGATGAGCACTCTCGCGCACGAGCTTGGTCATGGTTACCACAACATGCTGCTGGCCGGACGCACGATGTTACAGCGCGATACGCCGATGACGCTGGCCGAGACCGCGAGCATCTTCTGCGAGACGATCGTGCGCAATGCGGCGCTGGCCGAGGCCGAGCGCGACGGCGACACCAAGAGCCAGATCGAAATACTGGAGGCGTCGCTGCAGGGCTCATGTCAGGTGGTTGTTGATATCACCAGCCGGTTCCTGCTGGAGCAGGGAGTCTTCGAGAAGCGGCGCGAGCGCGAATTGTCGGTTGACGAACTCAACGCCCTGATGCTCGACGCGCAGCGCCAAACCTACGGCGATGGCCTCGATCCTGATGCGCTGCATCCCTATATGTGGGCGATGAAGCCGCATTACTACAGCGCGGGTCGCTCGTATTACAACTTCCCGTATATGTTCGGCCTGCTCTTCGGCCTCGGCCTCTACGCGCGATATCAGCAGGAAGGCGGCAGCTTCACCGAGCGCTACGACGATTTGCTGGCCTCAACTGGGTTGGACGACGCGGCAACGCTGGCGCAGCGCTTCGGCATCGACATCCGCGATAGCGAGTTCTGGCGCGCTAGCCTCGACCTGATTCGCGCAGATGTCGAGCGTTTTGAGGCACTGGTGGGAGCGCCAGCCGGAGACTAGTCGTAAACTAGCGCTGGCCAGGCTTGAGGGCGCCGTCGCTGATGTCGTAGACGGAATCGGCGATCGCCGAGGCCTGCGGGTCGTGTGTCGTCACGATGAAGGCGATGCCCGCCGCGTGCGCCACGTTCTTCATCAGGTCAAGGATCGCCAGTCCGGTGTGTGTGTCGAGATTGCCGGTCGGCTCATCGGCCAGCACAAGGCGAGGCGCATGCACCAGAGCGCGCGCGATGGCGACACGCTGCTGCTCGCCGCCGGAAAGCTCTGGCGCGCGATGCTGTTCGCGCTCGGCAAGTCCCACAAGGGCCAGCGCTTCATGCGAGCGCCGCTCGCGCTCTCCACGCGGTGTGCGCGCCAGGCGCAGCGGCACCTCGACGTTCTCGCGCGCGGTGAAGGAGGTGATGAGGTGCGCCGCCTGGAAGACGAAGCCGAGCTGACGGCGGCGGAGTTGCGTGCGCTGGCCCTCACTCAGTTGGCTAAGATCGCGCCCAAAGAGCATCACGCGCCCGCTGCTGGGGTTATCCAATCCAGCGATGATGTTGAGCAGCGTCGTCTTGCCAGCGCCGGAACGTCCGCGTATGGCGATAAACTGACCATCGCCGACGGCGAGATTGACATGGCGCAGCGCCGTCACCGCGTTCTCGCCGGACCCGTACTGCTTGTCCACGTTCTGGACATGCAGCAGAAGAGTCGGACTGGACTGATAGCCATTCTCCGCGCCGCTCCGGCCGGGCTGGTCGGAAACACGATTCACCATCAAGTACTCCCCACATATCTGCGCTGCTCGAAATTGTCAGTCGCTATCCCGACGCGCCGCTCATCGCCAGATTTACCACATCTACAGCGCCATCTATTCTACCATCAGTCCTCAGCGCGTGTGACAGAATAGCCGCTCCTCTAGCCGATGGCGCCTACTCTCCTTGGCCACACTGGCGCGCTGATGTATACTCGTCGTGGCTCATGTATGCCGTGTCTGAACGGAGCGCAAGGTAGCGGAGCGGCGATGAAGGGCGAAACAACCGGCGGAAAGCCCGATAGCTCAGTCTCACGCGTTACGCGCGAAGACGATACCTCGGCGACTCGCCGTACTCGCGCGCGTACGTTGGGGCAGATGGCAACCGTTTCGCAGCGGCAGACTCAACTGATACCGCAGCCGAAAACATCCCGCGCACTGGCCCCTGTCGATCCGGCCTCACGCCGCAGTCTCCTTCCAATCAAAGCCCAGCGCCTCAGTCATGTCTGGCGCGCGCGGGCGCTTGTCGCCGTCATCATCACCGTCATCGCCAGTATCGCCGTTGGATTGATCCAGGCATGGCAACTGGCCCCCCATACCAGTGCGCAGGCCGCTGGATTGGGTAACGCTGCGGCGCACGCTCTCCAGACGGAGGTGGCGACACCTGGCGCGAGTGGGCATGGCCCAACGACAGGCCCCTGGGCTGCAACAGCCGCGTCTGTCATCGTCATCAACGCCCCCCCACCTTCCGTGAAAGGGGGGACCTCCAGCATCGAGCCGTGCAATGACCCGGTAAAGTTCCTGCCGGTGATCGAGCAGTGGTCTGTCCCACCGGGCTGCTACGCCAATATCTACCGCCCCATTCAGGCGAATTATCCGTTCCGTCCGGGATTTGGCTGGTGTAACTGGTGGGTGCGCGAGCATCACCTTGCCCAACGCGACATCACGGAGAATCCAGCTTACAAACACGGCACGACGCCGGTCCCAGGCGCCGCCATTTTCTTCTATGGGAATGTGCAGGGCGCTGACTCCGCCGGCCACTGGGCGCAGGTCGTCGCCATCGCGCCGGGTAACTACTGGATTCTCATCAGTGAGATGAACTTCGCGTGGCGCGGCGCAGGCTGGGCCAAGGTGGACTACCGCTACGTCCATGCCGGCCCCGGTGTCATCTTCACCTATCCGTAGCCTGCATTTGTCTGACCCATATCATTGCGCAAATGTGGACAGGTGTACGTCTATGTGTTCCTGACAATGCTCAATGACGCTACTTGTTCGCTCGTAGACATAGTGGCCCGGCTGAAAGTGGCTGTCGTCTAACGGCGTGAGAATCTCGACGGTACGGTGGTATGCCCAGCGTAGAGTGTTGCACAGCGTCTCCAGAGACTGGTCGCCAGCCGTCGTGACGAAGGCAGTGTTGATGGCGTCATTCATCACTCTCGCCTGCGCCGCGTCGCTAAACTCCATTGG
>DATAOM010000278.1:0-4757 GCA_036265775.1 Ktedonobacterales bacterium
CTTCGGAGCAGTTGAATCAGGCGGCGGAGCAAGCTCAAGACGCCACGGGCGAGGCGGTGAATCAGGCGCAAGAGGCGGCCAGTGGCGCGGTAGAGCAGGCCCAGAGCCAGGCCCAGCACGCCGCCAGTGGCGCCATGGAGCAGGCGCAGGACGCCGCAGGCAACGTCATAGATCAGGCCAAGGACATACTTCCCGGAAGCTAGAACCTGTAGCGCCATTGCCTCTCGGACACGAGGCGTAGTATGAGCCGCTGGGGCGCTGTTCGGCCAGGCCCTGGCGGCTTTTCGTGTCCGCTTCCTACTAGCGCTGGACACAAGAACGGTGGCGGCGCTATGCTCTTACCGTCGAGATGCCCCCCGCTAGAAATGTGCAGGGATGCGCCGCATGCCGATGAAAGATAAAGGGCTGCCGCCAGGGACGCCCGCGCCAGACTTCACCCTTCCGGCCAGCGACGGAACGAACTTCCGCCTGAGCGATCTGCGCGGCGGGTGGGTCGCGCTCTATTTTCTGCGTGGGACGTGGTGACCCAACTGCCGCAGGCATTGGGCGCAGTTGCGCTCCGAGAGTTCAAGGCTAACCGATCAAGGCGCCACCATCCTGACCATCAACGCGCAGGACCCCGAAGACACGGCGGACTTCGTCGCGCGTAATCCCGCGCCGTTCCCTATGCTCAGCGATAGCGACCGCGCCGTGATGAAGGCGTATGACGTCCATAACGCGCTCAGTTTCGAGGGCTTCAACATCGCGCATCCCGCCGTCTTCCTGATCGACCCGGCGGGCATCGTACGCTGGCGCTTCGTTGGCTCCAACCAGCTCGAATGGCCCCAGACCAGCATCGTCGCCGAGAAGCTCGCCGGATTGATGGCAAGCGGGCAGAGCTGAGGCGCCCGCTATCAACTGTGGCCAAACAGCGCGTCCTACGCCTGCCCGATGACCTCGCACACGTCTACACTGACGAATGTTGCGGGTGCGTCAGGCATGCTACGAAGCATGTTGAAGGTCGCCTCCGCTGCGCGTGCGTGTTCTTCGGTGTCGAAGAGCCAGAAAGAATGCTGGATGAGGTCGCTACCATCAAGAGTCCGCGCCCAATAGCCGCCTGCCGACCCTGCCATCCCCTGAAGCATGGCCACTCCTCCAGGAATCATCGCAAGCGTTTCGTCTTCATGGCCTGGATGGATAGTGACCCGTCCAATAACTGCGTACATGGGTGTCCCTTTCTACGCATGCCTCTTGCTCGGCCGCTCGCAGTATACACGATGCTAATGCTTGCATGCCGACATGTATGAATGGGAAGCGCATAGAGATGAGCAAAGATAGGGTGATTATGTTTGGTGTTCACCGGCAGATCGACTCTTGCACCCAGGCGTCCGTTCTGCATGGCGCTCGGGAGAAGTTGAAGGTCACGACAGTGAACCAATGGGAGGAGCGCAGTTATCGGGCTCATTTTCGCCTACGGAAACACGCTATACTTCAAGACATGGCAAGACATAGTAGGAAGGCTGCGATATGGGCGCTCTCGGCGCGTTCGCGCTCCTCTATGATGGCGAAGGACGCATCTTGCTCTGCCACCGGCGCGACGCCGATGTCTGGAACCTGCCGGGCGGGCAAGTTGAGCGCGGTGAGACGCCGTGGCAAGCCGCGATCCGCGAGGCGCGTGAGGAGACTGGACTAGAGGTCAGCGTGCGGCGGCTGGCGTTCGTGGATTATCGCCTAGAGCGCGACGAACTGGTCTTCACATTTGCCTGTGCCGCCACTGATGGCGCACTGACCTTGAATGAAGAGGTGGACCAACTCGCATGGTTCGCGCATGAAGAACTGCCTGCGAACATCGCGCCACGCCACGCCGAACGCATCCTGCCTGCCCTTGTGGTCTCAGGTCCGGCGATGCTGCGTGTCCAGTCTGGGCCGGGCCTGCGTGAGTCGCTGTTGAGGCAGGATGGCGCCCAGTTACAATCCAGCGACCGCGCGTTTCGGCTTGGCGCCTTCGCGACAGTTCTCAATGAACGTGGCAGTGCGCTGCTAGGTCTGCGCTGGGACGCTGATTTCTGGGGGCAGCCGGGTGGCGGCGTGGAACCAGGCGAGACGCCGTGGGACGCCGTCGTGCGCGAGGTCCACGAAGAGACGAGGATCATGGCGTATGTCGAACGACTGGCGGGCGTCTACTGCTGGCCTGAGCGGAGCGAGCTGATCTTCTCGTTTCTCTGCACGGCGATTGGCACGTCACTTCAAACAAGTGATGAGACGCGAGCCGTGCGTTATTTCATGCCCGACACTCTGCCGCCGAACCTGCTACAGGAGCATCGCCAGCGCCTGCTGGATGCGCTCAACCCGCGCCCCGATCAGGAGACATTGCTCGTCATCCCGAATATTCTTTCCGCCCCAGACGAGATTCGTCAGTGGCGCGCGGCGCTAGCGTAGCGATATATGCGCCTCTAGTCACGTTAGGTGAAATATAGCGCCATAACGTGCGCCTATGCGTAATCTGCATGTATCTATCACGCGCCGGTTCATCCTGAATTATCCACAGAGGTTGCGCCCATGCGGTCTGTTCGTATCCTCGCCATTATCACCTTCGCGCTCGTCGCCGCCTTTTATGGCCTGCGCGCGCTCGCTGGACAATGCGTGGGGGGAGAGTGCGAGACGTATATCCCCTTCTCGCTGCTGCTGCCGCTCGCGGCGCTCGTCCTCGCCGCCGCGACTGGCTACCTCGCCATCGGCGCAGCCAGGGCGCGGCGCCAGGCCGGCTGGATGGCCGCGCTCATCATCTGCACGATAGTCAGCGTCATCGGTCCCGTCGCCAGCGCATTCATCTTCCGCGATAGTCCCGACCTCTTCGTGCCGGTGGCGACAATTCTCATCCTATTCGCCCCACTCGCCGCGCTCATCTATAGTTTCACGGGGAACGCGCAGGCATAGAGCGCGTCCACATGGATGTGAGCGTAGCGGGATTGACGGAGCGCGCGCCGCCGTGGTACGCTCTTCGCGGCGACGTAGCGCCACAATGAGGAGAAACACACGCCATGCACCCAGCGGGCTACCAGTACAGCAATGGGATGATCAAGGGCAGCGATTCGCTGCGGACCTTGTCGTACTGCGCCCATTTGCAGCTCGCTTGGTTCGGCGAATCTCCCGAACATCTCTGAGGGCATAAGTCCCTCACACTAGCAGCGGCGGCCAGGGCCGGTACGGGGCCTGAGCCGCTTTTTCGTACCCGCCGAATGCGCCACTCCTGCCTCGCGCCGTTCTAAGCCGCCCCCTCACGAGGAGCGCATCGCAATGATACTGATCGGATTGAACGGCGTCACGAAAACCTACGGCGGGCGCACTGTGCTTGCCAACCTCGACCTCACCATCGGCGATGAGGCGCGCATCGGCCTCGTCGGCGCGAACGGCGCGGGCAAGTCTACCCTGCTGCGCATTCTCGCCGGGCTGGACGGCGACTACGCAGGCGATGTCGCGCGCAAACGCGGCCTGCGCGTCGCCTTCCTCGCGCAGCACATCTCTGGCGGCGAGCGCACGCCAATGGACCTCATGCGAACGGCGCGGCTCGACCTCGCCGAGATCGAGGCGCAGCTCGCCGCCTGCGAGACGGAGCTGGCCAAACCCGAAGTTACCAGCGACATGCGGCGCATAGAGCAGGTGCTGCATCGCCAGGAACAGTTGCTCGCGCGCTTCGAGGCGCTCGGCGGCTCCGGTGTTGAGGGTGAGGCGCGCAGCCTGATGCGCTCGCTCGGCCTCGAAGATTCCGACTTCACCCTGCCCATGAGCGCACTCAGCGGCGGCCAGCGCAAGCTCGTCGCGCTCGCGGGATGCATGCTCCAGCGTCCCGAATTGCTGCTGCTCGACGAGCCAGAGACGCACCTCGATCTGCCTCACCGTGAGCAGCTCGAACGCCTCGTGCGCGAGTTCTCCGGCGCGGTGGTGATGGTCTCGCACGACCGCTATCTCCTCGACGAGACGGCGAGTGAGATCGCCGAGCTCGAGCACGGGCAGATCACGCTCTGGCCTGGCAACTACTCCGCCTACACTGTCGCACGCGAGGTGGCGCTGCTGCGCCAGCAGGAACTCTACGTCGCCCAGCAAAAGGAGATCGCCCGGCTGGAGGAGGCCATCGCGCGCTTCAAGCTCTGGGCCAGCATCGTCGTAGACGAGCGCCACATCAAGCAGGCGCGCAACAAGCAGCGCCAGATCGACCGCATGGACAAGGTCGAGCGGCCTGTCCTTGAGCGGCGCAAGATGGCGCTCCGGCTACGCGCAAGTGCGCGCGGCGGCCAGCGCGTCCTCGAACTGAAGGATACCAGCATGGCCTTCGGCGACGACCTGATCTTGCTCGGCGTCAACCTGCTGGTCAGCCGTGGAGAGCGCATCGGCGTCCTGGGCCCGAACGGCGCGGGCAAGAGCGTGCTCGGCAAGATCCTCGCAGGCGAACTGGCGCCAACCGAGGGCGAACGGCTGATTGGCCCCTCGATCCAGGTCGGCTACTTCGCGCAGGGGCACGAGACGCTGCCGATGGAGGCAACGCCGCTCGATCTGGTGCGCCGGTTGCGTCCCGGTTACGAGGAGCAGGCGGTCGCGCTGCTGGGGCGCTTCCTCTTCACCTACGAACACTGCCGCCAGCCTGTCGCCACGCTCAGCGGCGGCGAACGCAGCCGACTGCAACTGCTGTTGCTGACGCTGGGCGGCGCGAACTGCCTGATCCTTGACGAGCCGACGAACCATCTGGACATCGACTCCGCTGAGGTGCTGGAGCGCGCGCT
>DATAOM010000279.1:0-10186 GCA_036265775.1 Ktedonobacterales bacterium
TTGCCGGCGAGATGAGCAGTTCCATCGGCTTACCCATCTGGATAAGATGGCCTTCTGAAAGCACGACGACCTGATCGCCGAGCTTAAAAGCCTCTTCCACGTCGTGCGTGACGAAGAGGATAGTCTTCTTTACGCCGCTCTGAATGCGCAACAACTCTTCCTGCATGCGTCCGCGCGTGATCGCGTCCAGCGCGCCGAACGGCTCATCCATCAGCAGGACAGTGGGATCGGCGGCGAGCGCCCTCGCCAGGCCGACGCGTTGCTGCTGCCCACCGCTAAGCTGGCGTGGATAGCGTGAGCGAAATTCAGAGGGAGGCAGGCCGACCAACTCTAGCAACTCGTCCACGCGGCCCTGGGTCTCTTTGGCGCTTTGCCCCATGATCGAAGGCACGACGCGCACGTTCTCCTCGATGGTGAGGTGCGGAAAGAGGCCCACCTGCTGGATCACGTAGCCGATGCTGCGGCGTAGCTCGATGGGATTGCGCGCGGTGATTGGCTGCCCATCGATCAGGATGGAGCCGGATGTTGGGTCGATCAATCGGTTGACCATGCGCAGGAGCGTCGTCTTGCCGGAGCCGGACGTCCCCACCAGCATGCAGATGTCTCCCGAGGGCACGGTGAAGCTGACGTGCTCGACAGCGCCTTTATTTGCCCCTGGATAGGTTTTCGTGACATCGACAAATTCGATGGTGGCCACTATTTCATTCCTTTGGAAGCGCCACACGCGCCAGTACAGCCATTACACAATAGGGTGGCGACTCCAGTTGAGTCAACCCATCGTTGCTGCATCTAGTTGCGACAACCGCCCGGCGAGTATCGCACAATCGAGGCGCCCAGGCAAGTACATTTGTTCTCATTATCTGGTATCCAACACATCGTATGCAAGAATGGTTGCAGGCTCCTACCGATGGTCGAGAGGCGCATAGCATGATCGCTCTAAGATATGACAAGAGTGTTACAGCGCTATCAGTGATGAGGACACTACGATGACGACGCCAACCGATAACGCTCCGACCTGGCTCGACCTCTACGACTACCGCCGCCGTGTCGCCGCGCTTTACCAGAAGCGGGAATTGCGCGAGACGACAGGAGACGATCCCGCCGCGATCTGGAACCACTGGCGCGAGGAGCGCGACTGGCTTTTCAAGGAGCACCCACAGTCCGCGCTCAGCGCCGAGGATCGCGCCACCTTTACCGGCCTGCGCTACTTTCCCTATGACCACGCGCTGCGTATCGAGGCGACACTGACGCCACAGCCAGCGCAGACGACCGAGGAACTGCCGAGCAGCGGCCCTCATCCGGTCCAGTATCCACGCGCCGGAACAATCTCCTTCACGCTCGACGGTGCGCCGATGTCGCTCGCCGTCTACTGGATAGACGTCTATGGCGGTGGACTTTTTCTGCCCTTCCGCGACGCGACCAGCGGGACAGAAACCTACGGCGCGGGGCGCTATCTTTTCGACACGGTGAAGGGCAGCGACTTTCTACGGCTGGGCGGCGACGCCGACGCAGCTCCTGGTTACGCGGGTGGGCACGTGCTGCTCGACTTCAATTACGCCTACAATCCCTCGTGTTCGTACGATCCGCGCTGGGCGTGTCCACTCGCGCCGCGCGAGAACACGCTGCCGGTCGCCATTCGGGCGGGCGAGCAGGTCTATCACGAGTGATGGGCATAGAAACGAAAGGCGCAATCTATGGCGCGTCCGCAGCGCATCGAACCCCAGTTGGGACAGGAATCGGTCTGGGACTACCCACGCCCGCCGCGTCTGGAAGATTCGACGAAGCATATCCGTGTCGTCTGCAACGGCATTACCATTGCTGATACCAAGCGCGCCAAACGCATCCTGGAGACGAGCCATCCACCCGTCTACTACATCCCACCCGAAGACGTGCGCATGGACCTACTGACATCAACGCGACGCACGACCTTCTGCGAGTGGAAGGGCGCCGCGAGCTACTACACGCTCACCGTGGATGGCAAGATGGTTGAGCAGGCCGCGTGGTATTATCCCCAGCCGAACGCGCGATACGCCGCAGTCAAGGACTACATTGCCTTCTATCCCAGCAAGATGGGCGCCTCTTACGTGGACGACGAGCGTGTGACGCCGCAGCCAGGTGACTTCTACGGCGGCTGGATCACCAGCGAGATCGTCGGCCCATTCAAGGGCAATTCCGACACGATGGGTTGGTAGCCCAGCCAGCTTGTTTACATGACCTTGCGCCTATCCCGCAAGCGCGCCGAAACATTACGCTACGCCACTCTCTCTAACCCGCCGGGAACGCAGGTTGGGCAGTCCGCCTGCTGTTGGGTGGTAGCAGAGAGTGGTTCTTCATGGTGGCGCAAGCCAGAGCAACGCAGATAGCGGTTGTCGGACAGAGCGCAGATGGCGCCTCGTATGCCGAGTTGAAGAAGCTCATCAAGGAGCGTGGTTTGCTGGAGAAGCGGCCAGGGCGGGCGCTGGCGCGCATTCTGATCGTGGATAGCCTGGTCATCGCGGCCATCGTGGCGTTTATCGCCGCACGCGAGGTGTTCTGGCTGGAGTGTTTGGTTGCGCTGTTCTTCGCGTTCGTGACAACACAGCTTGGCTTCGTTGGACATGACGCCGGTCACCGCCAGCCCTTTGGACCAACGCGCCTCAACGATCTCAGCGGCCTGTTTCATGGCAACCTGCTCGTCGGCATGAGCTTTTCGTGGTGGCTGGAGAAGCACAACGCCCACCACGCCAAGCCAAATGAGATAGACAGCGACCCCGATATCGACATCCCAATGCTCTCATTTTCCCATGAGGAGGCGCTGAGCAAGAAGGGGGCACTGCGCTTTATCAGCGCGCACCAGGCGTTCTTCTTCTTCCCGCTGCTCATGCTTGTTGCGATGGACCTGCAGAAGTCTAGTGTAATCTTCCTCGCGCGGGGCAAGGCGCGCTATCAGAAGACCGAGGTCGCGCTGCTGCTGCTCCACTACATCGCCTACTTCGGACTCATCTTCGCCGTGCTGCCCGTCTGGCAGGGTGTCGTCTTCACGCTCATCCATCAGTTGGTCAGCGGACTGTACCTCGGCTCAGTCTTCGCACCGAACCACAAGGGTATGCTCATCACCGAACACAACTGCCAGATCGACTTCCTGCGGCGTCAGGTGCTGACCGCGCGCAACGTCCGTGCGGGCTACCTGACCGACGAGTGGTATGGCGGGCTGAACTACCAGATCGAGCATCACCTCTTCCCCGCGATGCCGCGTGGCAATCTGGCGCAGGCGCAGCGCATCATTCGCGCGTACTGCGAGGAACGCGGCGTCTCGTATCATGAGACCAGCATGCTCCAGTCGTATCGCGAGATCCTGTCGTTCCTGCATGAGATGGGCGAGCCATTGCGCGCTTCAGCCGCGTAGATGCGCTATATATTAGGGTGATTCCGCCAATGCGCGCTGCCTTGTGCTGCGAGCCATTCATGCCAGCCCAGCCCGGTCCTGATCATGCACGCGAAGTCGGTGCGGCGGAACATGCTGGCCTCAGTTGGGGCCTGATCGACCAGCCAGCGTGCGGACCATCGCCACGTGGTACTATCCCCTACGATCCACAACTGGATCGCTCGACAGAACGAAGTATCACCAGATGCCAATAGAAGCGAAGGTGAAGCACATGGAATTGGATTGGCAAGAGTTGCTCGTCATTGGTTCCAGCTTGGGAGCTGGACTCTTGATTGTCACGGCAGTCGCCAGAGCGGCTTTCTCTCGACCCAAAGGCCGCCACTAACCTGCTCAAGCCCGGCGCCACCTCAGCGCCGGGCGACATCCTTCAGCCCGACTGATGCGCGCAGCGCCGAAACCTCATCTGGACGGAGTTCGCGCGCCTCGCCTGGCTCCAATCCACCGAGCGAGAGCGGTCCAACGCGCACACGACGCAGCCGCAGCACCGGATGCCCGATCGCCTCGAACATGCGCCGCACCTGCCGGTTGCGTCCCTCGTGAATCTCGACGCTAATCCATGCGTTCCCGTTCTCGACACGTAACGGACGCACATGCGCTGGCGCGGTTGGGCGCGTCTCGCCATCCAGCCACAGGCCGCGTTCCAGCCGCCGCAGCGCTGCTGGCTCCGGATCACCCTCGACCAGCGCGATATATTCCTTCGGCAGGGCGTAGCGCGGATGTGTCAGCCGTAAGGTCAGCGCGCCGTCGTCGGTGAGTAGCAGCAGCCCTTCGCTATCCCAATCCAGTCGCCCAACGGGATAAACGCGCCGCGCTGCCCATCTATCGGGCAGCAGGTCGAGTACGGTGCGCCGACCCTCGGGATCGTCGGTCGTGGTCATTGTATTGATCGGCTTATTCATCATCAGGTACAGGTGCGCGTCGTGAGGTAGTTGAACCAGTTTTCCGCGCACCTGTACCTCGTCGCTGCCTGGATGCACGCGCACACCCTGCTCGCGCACGACCTCGCCGTTGACCGTCACCAACCCTGCCGCGATTAGCTCCTCGGCGTGGCGGCGCGAGGCGATACCAGCTCGCGCGAGGAACTTCTGCAGGCGCTCGCCTTCTTCACCAGCGTTCTCTCCGCTGGGCATTATTAGCCCTCCTGCCCGCTGCCCACGCGGCGTGAGAGGAAGAACGCGCCCAGATCGGCAATGGTGTTGACCTCCTCCGGCTGGAGCAAATTGACGATGCGGCGGATACTGATACGCGGCGCAGCTTCCTCGGTCTGGAGGAAGCCGATCGCGGGAACCAACTGTTCCTCCTGTGGACCCCGTAGCTCGTCGGCGACCATCTCCAGCAAGTCGGGCAGGGGGATGTCGAGCGAGAGCGCCAGCCGTTCGAGCACCGTCGCAGAGGGATATTTCTTGCCGCGCTCGACCTCGCCCAGGTACACCTCCGAGAGCGCCGCGCGGTCGGCCAGCTCCTTGAGCGTCAGATGGCGCTCCTTGCGCTCGCGGCGGATGACCTGTCCCACCGTTTCCTGTAAATCCGCCATGAGAATCTCCTTTAGGAATATTGCGCCAGTCTATGCTGTCAGCATCGGCGTTTCTGAAGCTATGCTGTGAGCATTTCTTTTCCCTCCCAAGATACGCTATTGGCTGCTCATAATCAAGCCATCCCACCAACGGGGAGAACCGCCATCACAGGAGGAGACGCGATGTTCAACATCAGCAGAGGCGTCATGGGCGACGATTCGCCGCGTAGTCCGTTCGTTCCCACGCCGTTCGTCTACGAGCCAGCGCAGCCGCAGAAGTGGGAGTACCGCGTCGAGCGCATCGACCGCGACGAGCGCGGCCCGCTCGACCAGGAGCGGCTGACGGCGCTTGGCGCCGAAGGGTGGCTGCTCGCGGGAGTGGTCAACTGGCCCGGCGCGCAACCTGCTACCTACTACTACTTTGTCCGCGCCGCCTGAGCGCCCCGAAAGGACCTTCACCATGTCTGATATGCAGCCCATCATGAGTAACGCCAGCCTGGTCATCCCCACCGTCATCGAGGCGAGCGGACGTGGCGAACGCGCCTACGATCTCTTCTCGCGCCTGCTGCGCGAGCGCATCATCCTCGTCAACGGCCAGATCGAGGACAACCTTGCCAGCCTCGTCGTCGCGGAGCTGCTCTTCCTCGCCAGCGAGAACTCCGACCGCGAGATCAACATGTACATCAACTCACCCGGCGGCGTCATCACGGCGGGCATGGCGATCTACGACACCATGCGCTCGATCCGCGCGCCTATCGCCACCACCTGCGTTGGCCAGGCGGCGAGCTTCGGCACGATCCTGCTGATGGCGGGCGATCCAGGACGCCGCTTCGCGCTGCCGCATGCGCGCGTCCATATGCACCAGCCGCTCATCTCCGGCGGCATCGGCGGACAGGCGACAGATATCGATATCCAGGCCAGGGAGATCCTGCACATGCGCGAGACGATCAACGACATTATCGCGCTGCACACCGGCCAGCCGCTGGAGCGCATCCAGCGCGACACCGAGCGCGATTACTTTATGAGCGCCGAGGCGGCGAAGGAGTATGGCATCGTCGATCAGGTGCTGCCGCTGGAGGATTGGCATGGCCGCACGGCTGAGGCTGCGGGCAAGCGGTAGAATATGATCGTTGGCTTGTAGATGGAGGACCGTCATGCGTGTGCTAATCCTCGGTGGGACAAAATTTCTTGGCCGGCATCTAGTGGACGCGGCGATGGCGCGCGGCCATGCGGTGACAACCTTCACCCGTGGAGCGCATGACGATGTCCTCCCACCCGCCGTCGAGCGGCTCACCGGCGACCGCGACGGCGACATGAGCGCGCTGACTGGTCAAACCTGGGATGCGGTGCTCGACACCAGCGGCTATGTTCCGCGTGTCGTCGGCGCTTCGGCGCGGCTGCTGGCGGAGCAGGTCGACTTCTACGTGTTCGTATCCTCCATCTCCGTCTATAAAGACTGGCCAGGCGTGAGTGCGATTGACGAATCGCATGCGGTCGGCGCGCTGGAAGATCCGTCTGTCGAGGAGGTGAACGGCGAAACTTACGGTCCGCTCAAGGCGCTCTGCGAGCGTGAGGTCGAGGCGGTATTCGAGAATCGCTGCGCCATCGTGCGTCCTGGGCTGATTGTTGGCCCGTATGATCCGACGAACCGCTTCACTTACTGGCCCGACCGTGTCGCGCGCGGCGGCGAGGTCCTGGCGCCGGGACGACCTGAGAGCCTCACACAGATCATCGACGCGCGCAATCTTGCGGACTGGATCGTGACTTTGGCCGAGCGAAAGACGACTGGCGTCTATAACGCCACTGGACCCAACTATCCGCTTTCGATGCAACGCGCACTGGAGGTCATGCGCGAGGTGAGCGAAAGTGACGCACGCTTCACCTGGGTCTCCGACGAGTTCCTGGAGCGCAACGAGGTCGGCGCGTGGATGGAGATGCCACTGTGGATTCCAGAGAAGGAGGGACCAGGGGTAGGCGATGTCAACTTTGGGCGCGCGCTGGCCGCCGGCCTGACCTTCCGCCCACTGGAGGAGACCGTGCGTGATACGCTCGCCTGGCGCAAGACGACGCCCGCCGACGCCGAGTGGCCCGCCGGACTCAAATCCGACCGCGAGAGCGAACTGCTCGCCCTGTGGCATAGCGAACAAAGCTCGTAGGAGTTCTCTACGCCCTTTTGCCCTGTTGCCCATGCCCTCACGTTCGTTCTAGACTAGAAGAATGTTGGCGCGGAGTTCGGGGAGTGTGGGGCGATGTGGAAGTCGTTGCGGGCAGTCGTCGCTGGGGTCGCTGGTGGCGTTGCGTTGCTTGGCGCAGGACTGGCGGGATTTTCGTACGTGCGCGCGCGGGCGCTGCTCAAGCCCTACCGCAAGCCGTTGAAAGCGACGCCTGAGGACTACGGCCTTGTCGTCGAGGAGGTGCGCATACCGGGACCACGCGGCGCGATGGCCGGATGGTATCTGCCATCAACCAACGGCTGCACGCTGGTCTGCCTGCACGGCATCAACGACAACGCAGGCCAGTGGCTCGACCAGATTGCGGAGTTGCATACGCGCAGCGGCTACGGCGCGCTGATGTTCGACTTCGCCGGACACGGACGCAGCGACGGCAATATCGTGACGTATGGCGCGGGCGAACAACTGGATGTCCATGCAGCGCTGGCGTATCTGCGCGCCCGTGGCGATGTGGACATGAGCCGCCTCGGCCTGCTGGGCTACTCGCTTGGCGCGATTACCGCCATCCTCTACGCGGCGCGCCATCCCGTCTTCAAAGCCGTCATGATCGAGAGCGGCTTCGCCGACATCGAGCGCGACATCGAGCATCTCTTCACCCGCTACACCGGCCTGCCCTCATTCCCGTTCGCCAACCTCATCATCTTCTGGATGGAGCGCATCTCCGGCTATCAACTGACCCACCTGCGCCCGATGCGCGTGATCGAACAGATCAGCCCTGGGGCGGTCCTGATCATCTCAGATATGGAAGACACGCTTGCGGTCGAGCCGTTCGACGGCGAGCATCTCTACAGTGGCGCGGGCGAGCCAAAGGCGTTGTGGCAGGTTCCGGCGACCGACCACGTGCAGGCGTTCAAAACGAATCGCGCTGAGTGGATCGAACGCGTGGGCACGTTCCTTGACCGCTATCTCGCCGAGGCGCCAGAGGCCAGCCAGGGCGCCACACTACCCATTTCCCGAGACGAACAAGCAGAAAGTTAGACAGCGCGTGCCAGAGCTACCAGAAGTCGAATACGTGTCGCGGCAGTTGCGCCTGGAGTTGCCGGGGCGGCGGATCGTCTCCGTCGCGGTCGAATGGCCGCGCACGCTCGGCGGTATGGAGCCAGCGGAGTTCGTGGCGCGCGTCAGCGGCCAGACCGTGCGCGCGATCGGACGGCGCGGCAAGCATCTGATCGTCGAGCTTGACGATGGTGACACGCTGGTCATTCACCGGCGCATGTCGGGCAACCTGATCTTCCTGTCACCGCAAGAGCGCGATCCCTGGGCGCGGGTCGTCTTTGGCCTCGACGACGGACGCACGCTCGTCTTCAGCGACCCGCGCAAGTTTGGGCGCGTGTTGCTCGTGTCGCACGATGCGTTGGGCGACCTCTTCGCCGACCTTGGCCCCGAGCCACTGGAAGATGCGTTCACTCCAGCGGAGCTTGAGATGCGTTTACGCGGCTCTCGCCGCGCGATCAAGGCGGCGCTGCTCGACCAGGCAGTGGTGGTCGGCCTCGGCAACATCTACGCCGACGAGGCGCTCTTCCGCGCCGGAATCAATCCGCTGCGCCCCGCCGCGTCACTCTCGAATGACGAGATCGCCCGGCTCCGCGACACGATCCGCGAGACGCTGCTATTGGGCATCGAGCATGGCGGGACGACCTTTGGGCGCCACCGCGATGTGTACGATGAAGCCGGAACCAACCTTGAGTACTTGAATGTCTACCGGCGCACTGGCGAGCCATGTCGCGTCTGTGGACAACCGATCAAACGCGTCGTCATCGCGCAACGCAGCGCGCACTATTGCCCACACTGCCAGCCATTGTCGCCCACGCAGTCGACGCAGTGAATCCCTACGGGGTCGGTGAGCCGCTGGGGCTAGGAGACACGGTGGGCGTCGGCGGATGGCTCACGTCCGGAGTGAAGAGCGTCTCGGCGGTGTAGACCTTGCCCTTGTAGTTAACTCTTACCGTGACGCGCACCGGCTTGCCCGTCGCCGCGCCGACGTAGGTGATCGGAATTGCCGCCAGGCCTTCCGCGTCGGTATTGCCGTCGGCCGATTTGCCGAGATCAGGCACGTCGACATGCACCGAGAGCGAGCCTACTGGCTGAGATGGTGTGTTCATCGTCGCGTCCTGCGCGCGGCAGAGCACATAGATCGTGACGGTGTCGTTCTTCTGTGGCGAGTAGTTCGAGGGCCACGCGCCGACGGTAAAGGGTGGGAACGTCGGCGTCGGCGTGAAGAGGCCGGGATTCGGCGTCTTGAAGCCTGGGATAGGGCCACTGCCATTCGACGCGCCAGGGACCGCGCCTGAATCGCACGCGACCAGCGTCACAGCGAGCAGGCACAGGGTAACGCACGCGATCAGCCATCGCTTCGTCCCACCAGTCATGCCGCCCGCTCCCGCTCGCTACTTCTGTTGCCACTGAACCATCTTGGCGTTCCGCAGTATAGCAGTGGCGCCATGGCCTGACAACAGATAGTGCCGCAATCTCTCTTCGCAAGCATACAACTCCAGGCAGCCCCTGCGCTCACCCTTCGCCGTGTCTTCACCCGAACGGGCTATCGCTCGCGCTATTGGGGCATGTGCGGGATGTGAGGCCGGAGGTAAACCGATGCTACAATCTCTCGGATAAGACCACACAGTATTGACTAGCGGCCCCCAATAGAGAGATGTGACTCGCATGACCCAGCGCAAGCGCTCGTCTGACAATCTCCATACAGCAACAGCGGCTGATCTGGCCGCGCTCGACACGCAACTGGACTTTTACCGCGAGGCGCGCGCCGGTATTCCAGAGATCGTCCTCGCCGACGTGAAGAGCGACGAGCAGATCTTTCGCATTGCACGCGCTTTTCTCGACCGGACTGGCCGCGCGCTCCTGACGCGACTGCGCCCCGAGACGATGGCGCGACTGGCCGAAGAGTTCACGGGATGCGTGGTAGATGCACGCATGGTTGCGCGCGCCGCCGTCATCTATACGCCAGCGTACGAGCGGCCAGATACGGGAGGAAAGATTGGCGTCCTCACCGCTGGCACGAGC
>DATAOM010000280.1:0-3771 GCA_036265775.1 Ktedonobacterales bacterium
CGGCGTCTGTGGCGGTCTCGGAGCCTATTTCGGCGTGACTCCATGGCTGTTCCGTATCCTGTTCCTGTTCCTACACGTTCCAGGCATTATGCCTGGGCTGCTGCTGTACATTATTCTCTGGGTCGCTATTCCAAAGGCAGACGCGCCGACCCCGACAAATCAGCGCACGTACACGCCGCCAGCGCAGACCTACCAGCCACCTACGTATACTCCTCCAGCCTACACGCCGCCTGAGCAGACGCCGCCTCCGGGCAAGTACGACTGAGCGAGCGATCTATACAAGTAATAACTGGGAGGGTAGATTCCTTCCCGGTTATTACTTCTTTGGCGCTACGCCTGGGCGCTGTCTGTCGCGGCTGGCTGCGCCTCTAGCGCGCGCGCCAGAATCTCGGAGATGTCCTCGACGGCGAAGCGCTCCTGCGCGCCAACGCCCTTGATGCCGTCCTCGAACATCGTGATGCAGAAGGGACAGGCCGCCGCCATCGCGTCCGCGCCGGTGGAGAGCGCCTCCTCGACGCGCGTGTTGTTGATGCGCTTGCCGGTGTTCTCCTCCATCCAGACGCGCCCGCCACCGCCGCCGCAGCAGAACGAGCGATTGCGGTTGCGACTCATCTCGGCGACCTCGCCCGCGTTGATGACATTGAGGACGCGGCGTGGCTCGTCATAGACGCCGTTCCAGCGCCCAATGAAGCAGGGGTCGTGGTAGGTGAGCTTGCGCCGGTCGAAGCCCGCTGGCAGCTTCAACTGCCCGGTCGAGATCAGCCGGTCGATGAACTCGGTGTGGTGGACGACCTCGTAGTTGCCGCCGAGCTGTGGGTACTCGTTCTTGATCGTGTTGAAGCAGTGTGGACAGGTCGCCACGACGGTCTTGACGTTGTAGGCGCGCCCGGCAGGGACGCCTAGACCTGACCCAGTGCTCGCCGCTGCTGCGCCATTCGCGCCGTTGCGCCCGTTCGCCGAGCCGTTCGCGCCTGTGCTGGTCATCGGCGTGTCTTTGCCGAAGCCGTAGCCGTTGAGCGTCTCGATGTTCTGCTGCGCGAGCATCTGCCACAGGTACTCGTTGCCGATACGCCGCGCCGGGTCGCCGTTGCAGCTCTCCTCCGGCCCCAGGATGCCGAAACGCACGCCCGCCGCGTTCATCACCTTGGCGAAGGCTGTCGCCACTTTGCGGTTGCGCGCGTCGAACGAGCCCATGCATCCAACCCAATAGAGCACCTCGGCGTCGGGGTCCTCGGCGAGCGTCTTCACGCCCAGGTTCTGCGCCCACTCGGCGCGCGTGTCGTTGCTGATCTCCCACGGATTGCCGTTGCGCTCCAGGTTGGTGAAGAGCGGCTGGACCTCCTGCGGAAAGCTGCTCTCCTCCAGCACCAGATGGCGGCGCATGTCTTCGATCTTCTGCACGTGCTCGATGTCCACCGGGCAGATCTCGACACAGGCGCCACAGTTCGTGCAGGCCCAGAGCGACTCTTCCAGGATGCGCTGGCCGACAAGCTGCTCGTGATGCTGGCCGTCCTCGCTCGTCGCGCTCTCGCCATCGCGTGGGAGCCGGAGCAGGCGCGGGCCGTCGTCGAAAAGCTGCTCCTTGACGCCGAGGATGATCTCCTTCGGCCAGAGCGGCTTGCCGGTCGCCAGCGCCGGACACACGCTATTGCAGCGCCCGCACTCGGTGCAGGCGTAGCCGTCTAGCAATTGCTTCCAGGTGAACTGCGACACCTTCGAGACGCCGTAGTCCTCGCGCTCCTCGATATCGGGGATGAGGTCGAGCGCGCCGGCCGGGCGATGGTTGCGGAAGAAGACGTTGAACGGCGTCGCGATCAGGTGTAGGTGCTTCGAGCGCGGCAGGTAGATCAGGAAGCCAAGCACCACCAGCACATTCGCCCACCAGGCCACCCCGGCGAGTACGTATGCGGTTGACTCAGGAATGCCGGTCAACGCCTGCCCGACGAGCGCGCCCAGCGGCGTCCAGAACGCGCCGTTGGTGGCGACGTAGGCGAAGACCTCGAAGAAAAAGACCGTGATGAGCACCAGCGCGATCAGGCCAAGGATGGTATAGGCGTCGGCCATGCCATGCCGCTGGCTCTGCAACTGGCGCGGACGCAGGACGAGGCGGCGGAAGGCGAAGATGAGCAGGCTGATAAAGGCGGCGACGAGGAAGATGTCGAGGATGACGGCGAAGGCGCGCGAGTTGATGATGGGGATCTCGAAGTTGAAGCCCATCGCCCAGAGGTTAAGCGCGTCGAGTTGGATGATGATGAAGCCCCAAAAAGTGAAGAAGTGCGCGATGCCCGGCAGCGGATCACGCAGCACGCCGCGCTGGCCGAGCACCATCAAGGTAAAATGCTTGACGCGTTCGCCAAAGTGGTCGGTGCGCTTCTCCGGGCGGCCCAGCCGCAGCATCCGCACGAGCTCGCTGATGCGCGAGGCGAAGAGCGCCCACGCCGCGAAGAGGATCAGGCCGAAGATGAACGCGCCGATGAGACCGCCAGCGGGCCAGAAGGTGGCGGGAAACATGAGGCTGCTCCTTTACCAAAACGCGCGTGGGGTAAACGGTCATGGCGGGTATCAGGATCATAACCCAATCCCCGCCATGCGAGACGAACGAGCGCGATGCGCGGCTTCAGCCGCCCTTGCGCGCCTTCACCTTCTCGGTCAACTGCGGCACGACCACGTTCAGGTCGCCGACGATCCCCAGGTCGCAGAAGCTGAAGATCGGCGCGTCCTTGTCCTTGTTGATCGCGATGATCAAGCCGGACGTTCCCATACCAGCCTTGTGCTGCACGGCGCCAGAGATGCCACAGGCAATGTAGACCGTCGGCTTCACTGTCTTGCCGGTCTGCCCAACCTGGTGACCATAGGGAATCCAGCCGGCGTCCACCGCCGCGCGCGAAGCTCCGACGCTGGCGCCCAACGCCGCCGCCAGGTCTTCGATCAGCTTGAAGTTCTCCGGCCCGCCAAGGCCACGCCCGCCGGAGACGATGATCTGCGCCTCCTCCAGCTTGGCGCGCGTCGCCGCTGGCATCCAGATATCGTGCCCGTCAGGCGCCTTGCCCAGATGCCCCGCCTCCTCCGCGCCCTCGGTCCCGAAGGGGCCGGAGACCTTCGCGCCGTTCGATGGAGCGGCTGGCGCGGGAACATTCTCGACCGCCGCCGTCCCGCCGACGCGCTTGGTCGGGAAGGCGTTGGGGCGGGCGCCGAGCAGCTTTGTGCCCTCACCCTGGAACGCCATCTTCACCGACTGTGAGCCGCCGAATGCCGGGACGGTCATCGTGACCTCGCCACCCTCGGCGCTGGCGTCGCCGACATTGTACTCCAGACCAAGGCCAAGCTTGGCGGCCACCCTTGCCGCCACATCGCGCCCGTAGTTCGTCGTGCCGAACAGGACGAGCTTCGGCTGGCGCTGCTGGATCAGGCTAGCTAGCGTCTCGGCGTGCGGCTGAACGAGATATTGATCGTAGACCGCGCCCTCTGAGGCGTAGACGGTCTTGACGCCACACCCGCCAAGCTCCTGCGCCGCGGCGGCGGTGTTGACGCCGAAGGCCAGCGCGGCAGATTCGCCGCCGAACGCGCCTGCCAACTCGGCGGCCTTCGAGGCCAACTGCAGCGAGATGGACGCCAGCTTGCCGTTGCTCAGTTCGGCAAGCGCCCAGACATCATTGCTCATGGATGCTTCTCCAGTGGGACAGGCTCCGTTAGATCAAAGAGCCTATGGCTATTCGAAAATGCTAGAGGACCTATTGCTCGACGAGGAAGGCGACGACACGATCGGCGGCC
>DATAOM010000281.1:0-1610 GCA_036265775.1 Ktedonobacterales bacterium
GATGTCGAGGGCAAGGTGGAGCGTATCTCCTCGGCGATACAGGATGGGGCGACGGTCTACTATATTCTGCTCGAAGGCCAGCAACGCATCTTCCTGGCCAGCCTCAATTTGAGCGCGAAACTGCCGCTCGTGCAGCCGGGCGACCAGGTGAAGGTGACGTACCTCGACACCGGACAGAGCGTGGAGACATTGACCGCGTTTGACGACCTCAGCATCCACGCGAACGGGCCCGCCCCATCACCGACGCCATAACGGGCTGACGCGAACGGGCTGGCGCTCTAGTCCTGCCTTCCATCCAAATGCTCGCCAGACGCGCCTGATTCGTTTATAGTGGTGTGACAAGGCGAAGAAGCCTCCGTTTCCTTACGACGATGTGGGGCGCGGAGGCTTCTTCATTGTTGGCGAAAGGCGCGGCGTGATGGCGGAGCGGCGACGCATTCCAGTGGCGGTGGTCAACGGCGCGGGCTATGGCGGCGTCGAGTTGCTGCGCCTGCTGCGCTCACATCCCGCCTTTGAACTTGTAGAAGTGACGGCGCGATCTGACGCAGGCAAGCCCGTGCGCGCTGTCTTTCCGCATCTCGTCGGCCTTGACCTGACCTTTGGCGAACGCGTCGAGCGCGCCGAGTTGGTCTTCCTCGCGCTGCCTGATCACGCCTCCGTCGAGCTGGCGCCGGAACTGCTGGCCGAGGGGCGGCGCGTCGTCGATCTCTCCGCTGGATTCCGCTTGCGCGATGAGAGGCTCTATCCCACGTGGTACGGCTACGAGCATAGCGCTCCAGCTCTGCTGGAGACCGCCGTCTATGGCCTGACGGAATGGGCGCGCGAGCAACTGCCAGAGGCGCGCCTCGTCGCCTGTCCCGGCTGCTACCCCACCGCCGCGCTGCTGGCGCTCGGCCCCGCGCTCAAAGAGCACCTGATCGCGCCGGACGTCATCGTGGACGCCATCTCCGGCGTCAGCGGGGCTGGCCGCACGTTGCGCCTTACCAGCCACTTCAGCGAGGTCAATGAGGATGTGACAGCGTATGGCGTCGGCGGGCATCGCCACTGGCCGGAGATCCTACAGGGCATACGCGAAGTCTCTGGTGATGTCTCTGGCAAGGATGCGCGGCTGACCTTCACGCCGCACCTCGCGCCGATGACGCGCGGCATCCTGGCGACCTGCTACGCCAACGTGCGCGAGGGCGTCACACTCGCCGCTGTTCGCGCCGCCTACGAGCGCGCCTATGCGCAGGAGCTGTTTGTAGCGTTTGTCACCGAGACGCCCCACACGAAGTGGACGCTCGGCTCGAACCGCTGCTTTGTCTCTGCGACGGTAGACGAGCACAGCCAGCGCCTGATTCTGATCAGCGCGCTCGACAATCTGGTGAAGGGCGCGGCGGGGCAGGCGATCCAGTGCGCCAATGTCATGTACGGCCTGCCGGAGACGCTCGGCCTGCCGCTCGAAGGAGTGTATCCCTGATGGCCGACGTGAGTGGCGGCGTGCGCGCGCTGGCGGAGGCGAGCCAGGTCGCCCAGCACGAGATCATTGCCCAGGTGCTCAAAGAGGCGCAGCCCTACATCGAGGCGTTGCGTGGCAAGACGCTGGTGATCAAACTCGGCGGCAGCGCGCT
>DATAOM010000282.1:0-11493 GCA_036265775.1 Ktedonobacterales bacterium
CATATTGGGCTTTCCAGCGGTAGTAGGTGGCGTCGCTAATGCCTTCCTCACGGCACACGTCGGCGAGGGCTTGGCCGCGCTCGACGCGCTTCAAGATCCCGCTGATCTGCTCTTCGCTAAACCGACTCTTGCGCATGTGATCTGTTCCCTTCCTTCCGGGAGGACTGTCTCACATCCGCTGGACCAGTTACCGGGTTTCAGGTCACCCAGCCGTGGGTTTGAGTTTGTACTTGTAGGTCTTGCGCATCCCTTGCTCGTCCATACTGCTCTATTCTGTCTGATCGGTACGAAAACGGCAAGAAGAGCCATTCCCCGCTCAAAGGCAGGGCTTGCTGGCCCATTGCATGTAAGGCGGCGTTGCGCCTATAGTCTTCTCCTGAGCGCGACAGGCGCGCGGAAGCCCCTTCATTCCACTCACACAGCGGAGCGTCTTCCCATGCTCATGGATTCGCATGCTCACATCCAGACACGCCAGTTCGATAAGGACCGCGACGCGGTGATCCAGGCTGCGTTCGACGCTGGCGTGAAGCGTATCCTGGTTCCAGGCATCGAGGTGGAGACGAGCCAATCGGCGGTCGAACTGGCGGCGCGCTATCCTGGCCGCATCTTTGCTGCGGTCGGCGTCCATCCCCACGACGCGACCGAGTTCACTCCAGATGCGCTCGTGACCTTGCGTAAACTTGCTACGGAACCGGGAGTCGTCGCTATTGGCGAGACCGGGCTGGACTACTATCGCAACCTCTCGCCACACGAGACACAGAAAACCTCGCTGATCGCGCAGATAGACCTCGCGCGTGAACTAGATTTGCCTATCATCCTGCACAACCGCGAGTCGCACGAGGATATGATTGCGTTGCTGAACGAACATGGGGCTGGGGTACGGGGCGTCTTTCACTGCTTCATCGGCGACCAAGCGATGGCGCGCGATGCGCTCGACCTCGGCTTCTATCTCTCCTTCGCCGGGCCGCTGACCTATCCCGCGAACGAGACGCTACGCGAAGTAGCGGCCTGGGCTCCAGAGGATCGCATCCTAGTCGAGACCGATAGCCCATACCTGACGCCACCGCCGCATCGTGGCAAGCGCAACGAGCCAAAGCAGGTCGCGCTAGTGACGCAGCGGCTCGCGGAGGCTTGCAAGGTCTCGTTAGAGCATATCGCCGAGATAACAACCCAGAACGCCGTGACGCTGTTTCGATTGCCAATCACCCCCGTGCAGGAGGAGTAATCGCGCAATGCGCTTGTTCAATACGCTCTCGCAACAGATTGAGGAATTGCGTCCACGTGGCGACGCAGTGACGCTTTACGTCTGCGGCATCACGCCCTATGACACGACGCACCTGGGTCATGCCTCGATCAACGTGGTCTACGACACCTTGCGACGCTATCTGACCTGGCGCGGACAGCCAGTGAAATATGTGCAGAACGTCACCGATATCGACGATGACATCTTGCGCAAGGCGAAGGAGCGCGGCCTGGCCTGGGACGAGTTGGGGCGGCAGGAAACCGAGCGCTATCTGACCGACTTGCGCGATCTCAACGTGGCGATGCCCGATTATTACATCAAGGCGAGCGATGAGACCGCGATGATGATCGAGTTGATCGAGGCGCTGCTGGCGAAGAATCTCGCCTACGCGCGCGATGGCTGGGTCTATTACCGCGTCACGGCGGATTCCGGCTTTGGGCGGCTCGCAGAGGCGGCGGGCTATATCGGCTACGACGCCTGGCTCCTGACGGCGAACGACCGCGGCAACAATCCCGACGATCTACGCAAAGAGGACCCGCTGGATTTCGTGCTCTGGCAGGCGCAGCAGCCAGGTGAGCCAGCATGGCCGAGTCCATGGGGACCAGGACGACCGGGCTGGCACATCGAGTGCAGCAGCATGTCGGTGAAATATCTCGGTCCGCGCATCGACATCCACGGCGGCGGGTCAGATCTCGTTTTCCCGCATCACACCTGCGAGATCGCGCAAAGCGAGAATGCTACCGGGGAGCGCCCATTCGTCTCGATCTGGATGCATTGCGCGATGGTGGGACTGGATGGCGAGAAGATGAGCAAGTCGCTCGGCAATCTGATACTGGCGCGCGATCTTCTGAATCATTGCAGCGCGGACGCCATCCGCGTCATGCTGCTCTCGCATCACTACCGCACGCCCTGGGAGTATAGCGAGCGCGAGATGCGGGAGAAGGCCATCTTCACCGAGCGCCTGAGATTAGGCGATCTAGCAGACGCAGCGGAAGATACGGACGAGATCGCAGCGAAGGCCGAGCGAGAGTTCATCGCGGCGATGGAGGATGATCTCGACACACCGCGCGCGCTCGACGCGCTGGGGCGACTGGCCGAGTACGCGCAGGAATCCAGCAGTAGCGTCGCTCAGGTGACGCTGCGCCGTCTGGCGGGAATTCTTGGGCTGACTGGCGCAGCGCGATAGAGTGAGCCTATAGTTCCTGCGAAGAGGCGTCGCTCGCGCCGGTGATCACGTCGAGCAGGAAGTTCGCCAGCACCGCGCCGATGATCACACCTGCGGAGCAGGCGAAGAGGCATCCGAGGAAATAGGTCAGCGCGTCGATAGAGATGCCGGTGGCCTCGACTGCCCAATAGATGGCCAAACCGACGACCGCCGCGCCGATCACGCCGCCGAGCAGCCCTAGGAAACGACTGCGTGGCAGGCTGACCTGGAAGGCGACGAGCAGGCCCGCCGGCAACGACAGGACCGCCGCGATGATCATCAGGGTCAGGTGGTCGGTAAAGAGGTTCATGTGGCGCTCCAGTAGATGAGCGGACGACGATGAAGATTGGCGGCGCGTGGTTGGCGCCGGGGATAGCGCATGCGCTGCGACTATTGTACGCCTGCCTGGGAGAATTGACAACGGAATAGGCGGTTGATGAAGTCGCGTCCAGGCAGGTCGCACGGAAGCGTTCCGGCGGCGATGTGGCCTGCAGCGTGCGCCGACCGTTCTGAGGGTGAATCGCGGTGCGCGCAGTTAGTATTATGCAGTTAGTATTATTGGGAGACGATGACGCAGGTTTCTGCTACGGGAGGGTCTGGGTGAGCGAGCCAGGAGTATCTGCGGGCGCGCCGGTGAGCCGCGTGCTGCGCTTTGGTCAGCGGATAACCCGTGACGATCTCCCATTCGCCCTGCAAGCTGGCGGGAGTGGGGTCGAAAGCGCCATTGGAACGCTCATCAGCGCGCAGTTGACGAAGGACGCGAGCGACATCTGGCTGCGCCTTGGTGTTGGAGGACTACTTCGCCCGACCAAATACCAGACCTTTCATGTCTATGGCAATGGACCAGATGAAGCGTCGTCAGACGGGTTCTTGCTGCACGACGATCTGCGCGCGCGCTGCCATGAAGGCTATGTCGGCAAAGTGGGGGGTCTAGCGCTCGATCTGCGCACAGGGGAGGCGCTTGGCGTTCTGCTCCATGTGCGCTTGGACGTGCTCTCCGCCATTACCAGAGCGTCGGATCCTTACTACCAACTGCTGCCGCTGGCTGGCCAGCGGATTTTGGTCCCACCGGCGTGGATGCGCTCGGTGAGCCGCACAAAAGCCTCGCTGCCCCTCCTGCCGGACGAAGAGACGTTGCATCTCGACGCATCGGTTGAGCAAGTGGCCTCGGCCACGGTCGTGCGCGCTGACGCCGATCTGGAGGCGGACATCATCCGTATCCTGGAGGAGAATCCTGCCGCCGCGCCACTGCTTGCGCGCATCTCGATTCACGTGCGAGACGGCATGGTCCGCCTGCGTGGCGAAGCGCCGACTCCACGGCACATCGCCTCCATCGAGCAGGATGTCTGGCACGTCCCTGGCGTGAACGGCGTGCGCAACGAGATGACGGCGCTCAGTCAGTAATCAGGCGTCACCATAGACGGGAATCGCCGCGCCGGAGATGAGCGCCGCGTCGTCGGACGCGAGGAAGAGAACTACACGCGCCACCTGCTCTGGCGTGGGCCAGCGGCTCGTGTCGGCTGTGGGCATGCCGGCGCGGTTAGCGGGCGTGTCGATAATACTGGGAACGATGGCGTTCACGGTGACACCAGAGCCGCGCATCTCCTCAGCCTGCGCCTCGGTCAGGGTGATGATCGCGCGCTTGGAGACCGCATAGGCGGCGGCGTTCTTTTTGCCACTATAGGCGCTACGCGACGCCACGTTGATGATCCGACCCGTGCGCCGCTCCGCCATCACGCGCCCAGCGTGCTTCGAGACGAGAAAAGCGGTGCGAGCGTTGAGGCTCAACATGCCTTCCCATGTGTCCAGTGACAAGTCCGTCACCGGCTGTCCGGCGGCGAAGCCACCTACCGTGTTCACGACGATATCCAGCGCCCCGAATTCGCGTACGATCCTGGCAACCAGCGCCTCGACCGCCGCCTCATCGCTTACGTCGGCTACCTCGTAGGTGATACCAGCGTCACTGGCTGTCTGTGGCGCCTCAGAACGCGTGACACCAATCACTCTCGCGCCAGAAGCTGCGAACGCTTGAGCGATCACTGCGCCGAGCGCGCCGTTCGCACCGGTGATGAGCGCCACGCGATCGCGCAGCGCATAGGTATTCTCAACGGACGCCCGCTTGCTCGTGGACATGCCTTCCCTCCACTTTCAGCGTCCCGTTCGATGTCAGCCGGAAACGGAGTCCGCCGTTGGAACCGCCGTGGAGCCGGAGTTTGTAAGCGCTGGATATTCGGTGGTATCGTCGCTCGCCCATGCGCCATCATCCTGCGCCCGCGCCCGCGCGAAGACAACGACGGCTGTGCTGTTGTCGTGTCCGCCTGCCTCGTTCGCCATCGCCACCAGACGATGGGCGCAGACCTCAGGATCGTCGACGGTGGCAAGTGTGCTCTTGATGGCCTCATCGTTCAACTCATCCCAGAGGCCGTCTGAGCAGATCACGAACCGGTCCCCTGGCGCCAGGGTAAATGGCCGCACGTCAGGCGGCGCCTGCTCCTGGCCGAGCGAGCGATAAAGGAAGTTGCGCGGCACGTAGAAGGTGGGGTCTTCGAGAATGGGATGATCCATCGCCTCAAGCCGCGCCAGCAGTGTGTGGTCCTCGGTCAACCGTATGAGCTTGCCATCGCGCAGCAGATACATCCGGCTGTCTCCAAGGTGTGCGAGCGCAGCCTGTGGTCCCGCGCTTACCACGACGGTCAACGTGCTGCCAGTATCCTGACCGAAAGCCTGCGCCATATCGCGGATGTGCTGGTTCGCCGCCGTCACGCCGCGATCCAGCATGTCGGCGACGCTGGCGATGGAGAGCAGGTTATCGCCGGAGATAGGCTGATCGAACGCGAGAGCAGGTTTGGCGTAGAGCGGGAGAATCAGTTGGCTGAGAATCTGCGAGGGCAGGATACGCGCCGCAATGCGGCTGGCCAGTTCGCCATGCGCCTCACCGCCCATCCCATCGGCGACGAGGAAAATGCCGATGGGCGCATCGCCGCGCGCCGCGTCGTCATGCGCATCCAGCACAAGTGAGACGACGGCGTCCTGGTTTTCGGAGCGCACAAGGCCTACACTTGTCGCGGTCCCCGCTTCGAGATGCAGCGGCACGCCAACGGTCTCCGCCGGTGGAGTTGGTAGCGATTGCGGCGGGACCAGCAGCGTGGACCCGCAGATGGCGGCGACCTCTTCTGGCGTGGTAAAGGTGTTCTCGGAACCACGCTTCGCCACCTCGCGCAAGCTACGCACCGCTGCCGAATCCGCGTCCTCAGGTGCGCCGGTAATGCGCGCAAGTTGAGCGAGTGTGGTTGCGAGCATATTCGCGTCACGCGCGACGAGGCTGGGAGCCTCGCTGAGATTATCCTCAAGCATGACGGCGTCTTCCATACCAAACAAATAGGCGCGCCCGGTGGCGAACAGGATGGTTTCTGGCGCGACCCGTAGATGGGCGATGCCATTGCGGTGCAGGTAGCTTAGCGTATCCGCAAGGCCAGCGCCCGCACGCAGCGCCTCATCTGGAAAGAGGGTCGCCGCGTCCCTATCCATGGGACCACAAAGAGCGACCTCGCCAACCATCGCGCCCTCGGCGATGACGAAGCGCGCGTCGCCGTGTGAGAGCAGTTCGCGTGGAGCGACCAGGCGCGGGTGGCGCAATTGGAGGTCGATCAGCCCGGAGACGGCCTCAACCCGCTCTGGCTGGGCTTCGGCGATGACGTAGAGCGCGCCACTGTCGATTGGCGTGGTGGCGAGCGCGAGCCGGCGTCCTGGAGTGTTGCGCAGGATGCGGGTGATGCGGCAGGAGCCAACGAGTCCTCCAGGAGCGAAGGTCACCGGCGTTTCCTGATGCGACTCCTCAGCGGGAACGTCCTTAGAGGCAGGCGTGGCGTCCACAGCAGGCGGCTCAATTGGAGCGGCGCCATTTACCGGACTCGGAGTATCACCGTTCGCAGAAGTGACCTCATCTACTGATGGCTCGACTGCCTCTAACTTGGCGGTTAGCTTAGCAGTAGTAGATCTACTGTCAGCCTCGGGTAACGTCTCGTCGCCGGCAGCCGGAGTGATCTCGCGCTCTTCTTCGTCTTGGGAATCCACACACGCCCCCTCTATGCATTGGGTAATGGCTGGCGGTAGGCGCGAATCCATGCGCCGAAATCTGGGCAGCGCCCGGTGATGAGCGCCTGATCCGGATGCAAATGGTCGTCGCGCACACGCCGCCGCGCGCCCTGTTGAGAGTCTCGGCTGATGATAACATATCCGAGACGCCTGCGCGCCCCGGCTATGACTCCTGTGCGTCAGGGGCCGTATGTGAGCGATAGGCGTGCGTAACGACCTTGTGTTCAGGCGAGGCCGCCAGCGAGACGATGCGCCAGGGACGCGCGCGCAGCCAGATCAGCGTCGCGCCGATGATGGAGAGTCCGGCGACAATACCGCCCGCGACGCCAAGCGCGATCATCCAGGGTCCAGGAGCCTTGTCCTCCCTGGCGAGTTCGACGAGGTGATCGTCCTCATAGACGATGGCATAGCCGCGCTTGATCCAGGTCCGGGCCGCTCGGCGCAACGCCGTGCGCGAGGCATTGGGAAATGGCGTGATCTGACCGTGTGGCTCGTCGTCGGGTGACGGTGGATGATTCGATTCCATCGTATGCTTCCTGATTCTCTCTATCGAGATGTTTCGCCTGGGTCTGGTCATGAGTGGCGCAACGTCGTGTACGATACCATACTTTCAGACGGCTGGACGGCTGGCGCGTGACATCCTTATCGGAGACAAGATGCGCTTTTTGCACGAGTGGAGACGAACGAGATGTCCGGTGAAGATATGGGTGAGGACTTGATTGCGGCGTACGACTATCAGCTTCCGCCGGAATTGATCGCGCAGACGCCAATCGAGCCGCGCGACGCCTCGCGTCTGCTCGTGCTCCACCGCCAGACCGGCGCCATCGAACACCGCGTGTTTCGTGACAGCGGCGAATACCTGGCGCCGGGAGACTTGCTGGTAGCGAACCAGAGCAAGGTCTTGCCCGCCCGGCTGCATGGCGTCAAGGAATCTACTGGCGGGCAGGTGGAGATACTGCTGCTGGCGGCGCGGCCCGATATTGGCGTGGACTGCTGGGAGGCGCTCGTGCGCCCAGGGCGACGCCTCCACGAGGGCCAGCGGCTCAGATTTGGCGATGGAGCGCTCACGGCCGAGATCATGGGCAGAACGCCATCGGGCGAACGGCTTCTCCACCTCACGCCACGTGAGGGAACGCTGGAAGGCGCGCTCACACGCATTGGCGAGATGCCACTACCGCCCTACATCCGCGCCAAGCTCGCCGATGGGGAGCGCTACCAGACCGTCTATGCGCACGATCCTGGCTCGGCGGCGGCGCCGACGGCAGGGCTGCACTTCACGCCTGAACTTCTAGCCTCAGTTCAGGCGCATGGTGTGAGAGTAGCGTTCATTACCCTGCACATTGGCCTCGATACGTTCCGCCCGGTCGCTGAAGAGCGCTTGGCTGAGCACAAAATGCACAGCGAGGCCATCTCAGTGGACGCGGCGACCGCTGCTCTCGTCAATGCCACACGAGCTAGCGGCAAGCGGGTGGTCGCCGTTGGGACGACGACTGTGCGCGCGTTAGAGGCGGCGGCGCAACGGGCAAACGCTTTGCGAGCGCAGGGCAAGCTGACAGATGAGAGTGTCGTGACGCCGATGGAGGGGCGCACCGACCTCTTCATCCAGCCTGGCTATCGATTCCGCGCCATTGACGCGCTCATTACCAACTTCCACCTGCCGCGCTCGACGTTGCTTGTGCTGGTGAGCGCCTTCGCCAGCCGTGAGTTGATTCTGCGCGCGTATAAAGAGGCAGTGCGCGAGCGCTATCGCTTCTACAGCTTCGGCGATGCGATGCTCATCCTCTGACTATGAGTCTACAGATGGATGCCGGTGTTGTTGTTCACGATCACCACGAAGTCGAAAGAGCCGTGCGTGTCGCCCAGCGGCTCACGCAGCCAGAGCCAGCGCCAGAGCCGGTTGGCCGCGCGGCCAAGATCAAACTTGGCGTTGGGCGGTGGGTTCGAGCCATAGCTGAGATACAGCGGCACGCCGACGCCCGATCCCCATTGTGATGGGTCCGCAGGCTTATATGCCTCATCCCACCACGAGCGCAGCTTGTACTGCTTCATCGTGTAGCCCGTTGGGTGGTTCGCCATGAACGTCTGGCCGTCGGCGGGCGTGAGAATCATCACGTCCACTGGCTGGGCGTCGGCTTTCGTGACATCGTACGCGAAGTACGCGTACGTCTCGGGATGCGGGTCGAGGTAGTAGTCGCGGAGGTACCAGTACTCTGGCCACTCTTGCTCAGGCCCGATGCCGATGCGCAATTGATGCTGTCCACCGTGCAGCCGTTTGTCCGCGTCGGCGATCTTCTGCATCACGGTGTCTACGTCATTGGTCGTCTGGACGTAGACCATCATCTCCAGCGGGCCGTTGGCAGCGTCCTGATGCGAGAGAATCCACATGCTGTGGACCATCGGGATGAGCAGGACCACGCCAGTCACGGCGGCGAAGAGCGAAGCGGCGATACGCGGCGTCCAGAACTCCTTGGGTCGCTGGACGAGCGCCTGCCGGTTGCCATATGCTTGAACGAGAATCTCGTAGACGCGGTTGAAGAGCACCCCTGCCAGCAGCACGAGCGGCAGCAGGATGTGGATCGAGAGCCATGGCATCTTCTCGCCGGCCCAGGAGTAGAGCCCGATTGAGCCGAGGAACCACCAGACGAGGAAGAGTCGGAAGCGGTCCGGTCGGATCACAGAATAGACCAGTCCCGCGAGGCCGAAGACCATGATGAGTTGCTCGTAGAGCGGGATCAACAGCAGGTAGTAGTACCACGGCTGGCCACCGCGCGCTACCTCCTGCTGTTGTATCCAGTAATAGAGGCCCTGCCAGATACCGCGTCCGATGCCCAGCCGGAAGCCCTGACCCCAATCGGTCGCCTGGCCACCGGGAATGACCCAGAAGAGCGCGGCGAAGAGCATCCAGCCGACGACGAGCGCGACAAACCACTGCACCCAGTTGATGCGCAGGAGCAGCCGCAGGAAGGGCTGGCGATCGGGATCAAGTTCGGCGCGCGTCCTGGCGGCCCACTGTCCCGGCGCGGCGGCGGTCTGCGCCACCTGATCGGCGAAGCGTGGCGCCTCGGTTGTCTCGTCATCGTCAAATTGCGGGGCGGGCGGCTCGTAGAACATCTGCCAAAGTAGCGCCGCGATCACGAGGATGGCGACGGTGATGCTGACCCACAGCACGATATTCACCGTGTTGTTTTCGAGCTGCAGAACCTTGGCGTCGCTCTCCTGCGGGTGCGCGGTGATATATGCGCTGAGCGAGTGCATCGTGTTCAGGCCGATGTATGCCAGCGTTGAGCCAATCGCCGCCGCGAGCAGGAACAGACCCGCGCGGGCGAAGAAGATGCGCTCGCGCCACGTCAGCGTGATAGGCAGGCGGTCCGCCAGCAGGTAGGCGAACTCCCACAGCAGCAGGCCGACGAGATAGGCGACGAAGATGAGCATGGTCAGGAAAATGCCCTCGAAGGTCGCATAGGCCAGCACGAACGAGGCGACGAGGCCGATCAGCCAGCCGGTCGAGCGGTCACGCGCGAAGCGCACTGCGCAGACGACCATCGCGAACATGAAGAAGTTGAAGTAGATGTCCTCGCGCAGGAAGCGGGAGAAGTAGACGAATGCGGGCGAGAGGGCGAGGAGGAGTCCCACGATCAATGCGCCAGCGCGTCCCAACTCGCGGCGCAACCCGATGGGCAGCGCGACGATACCGATGCCGAGCATGACCGGCAGAATGCGAGTGGTCGCGTCGTTGATCCACGGATTGCCAGCCGGGCCGCCGACATGGAAGAGCCACTGCGCCGCAAGGAGCAGGTCGTCGATAAAGCCGACGGCATGAAACTGGAAGGGACCATGGAGGAGCGGGTCGTAGATGTACGAGGCGGGAGCGCGCGCGAAACTCAGCGAGAAGAAGGCGTGCATGCTCTCGTCATGGTGCAGCGGCTTGTCACCGATGCCCCAAATGCGCAACACCGCGCCAAGGAGGATCACGGCGACCCAGAGCCATCCCTCAACCGTCACGTTGTGAATGAAGGTCACAAAGCGCGCCGGCAGACTTGCGCGCGCTACGGGCGCCGAGGCGTCAGCATAATCTAACTCCATATCGGGATCTAAATCGGGATCTAGAACGTCATCTTCGACATCAATATCGTCTTCAATAACGTCAGCATCGGTATCAACGTCAGTGTCGGCGTCAAAAACCTCGGACTCGTCGGGTGCTTCGTCGAGTTCTTCAGTTTCAGCGGCGTCGGTATCCAGCGATTCGGCCTCGGTGGATTCCGTGGAGGCGAGCCGGGGAGCAGGCGTAACGTCCGACGCGCCCATCCCGAAGGTCTGGCGCAGCCAGTCTACGCCAGCGAGCCATACCCGCTGTCCTCGCTCTACCATCAACTGCCCCCCTCCATCGCGTAGATCGTCACACCCGCGTGTTGATAGACGACCTTGAGATAGCTCGCGTAGCGGTCAAGATCAGCGCCACTATATGTCTGCCGTTCCGCGGCTCCTACATACAATAGACGTACGTGATAGCGCCGCAGAAGTCCCATGACCGTGCTCTGGTCAGGATTGGTATAGATCTGGTTCACCGCGTCCAGCCGGTCGTTGAGTATGGCTTCGTTTCCCGGCTGCGCCAGCCAGTTCACGCGCCACTGGACCTCATGTCCACTCCACCCTATCACGGCTGGCAGACCTGTGAACGCCGAAATGCTACTACAGTGGCTGTATTCAGCGCCCGGCGCCTCTACGATCACTGGCGAGCCTTCGATATGCGCGTTCAGCCAGTGGATCGCCGCGTCATCCCCGCTGTTCGAGCCACCACCGACCTGTGTGCAGTCGGCGAAGGCCGTTGGGTTATCGTTCGCCATATAGGCGATCCCGTCAAGTGAGCGCTGCAATGTCAGGTTCACTGTTCGCGCGGAAGTCGCCAGTACAGGATACACGACCGACGCGGCGATCAACGTGATAACCGCCG
>DATAOM010000283.1:0-7704 GCA_036265775.1 Ktedonobacterales bacterium
TGTCAATCTGGCCCCATAGCGACTCAGTTGTGAGAGCCTGAGAACGGGCGAAGAAAGGCGGACAGCGGACCTCGCCCGACAGGGAGAGGCCCACTGATCTCCCGGCTACTTCGTTTCCCGCGCGGGAACCCGTAGCGCCGCGCGCACGATGAAGAAGATCGTCACCCCGAAGGCCAGCAGGATCGCCAGCGTCAGCGCCACCTGCGGCGTCCCCAACGGGAAGCGCACTGGCAATTCACGCGAGGCCACGCCATCCACGACGGCCATAGGCGCAGTCCCGAACGGTGCGATGCGAATCACGCCCGTTGAACTGACGCCCATGTCGTACGTCACCTTCGTATCCGGCGCGTCCAGCGTCAGGTATGTCAGCCAGCTATCGGACCGCACCCAGCCCATGTTCTTGTCGGTCGAGAGGTCCTTGTAGAGCGCGGCGTTCATCTTCTCCTGGAACGCGACCTTCAGTCCAGCCGCAGTGGGCACATCCGCGCCGACCGACGACTTGCCAACGCTGGAGTCAAAGTCACTCGCATAGACCGGCGTATCGGTCAGCAAGAAGAGGTCCGCCTGCGTCTGCTGCCCATCCAGCGCGAGTATCTCGAAGGGAATCCACGGGTGCGGAATGCGCAATGTGATCAGCACTGGCGCGCCGTCACCCTGGAGTTGGCCGCGCGCGCGGGCCGCTGCGGTGTCGTACTTCGCCGCCATGAAGAACGGCGAGCCCTTGGCGTATGCGAGCAGGTGCTCCTCGGTCTCCTTGTCGATGAAGAAGCCGTTGTCGCGCCCCCACTGCACGATCTCGTCGCCGCTGCCCTTGACGACAGTGATGTCCAGCGCCTGTACGCGCACCTGCTGGAGCACCTGCGCGCCAGCGGTCGCCTGGGGCGCGCGCAGGTCGCCTTCCAAGGCGAAATTCTGCGGGAGGGGATGTGTCTCGCGCACCAGGCGCTGTAGCGTCCAACCGCCACCTTCCTCGATCTTCTCAGGATTCGCTGGCAGTGGCACGATCCAGCCGACGTTATCGACATTTCCCTGGTAGGTGAAACTGGTCATGTAGTGTTCGACACCATCGTGCCAGTCTACCAGCGTGGCGGCGCGCGAGAGGCGGATCGCCCCATTTGGCGCGAGCAGGCTGCCACAGGCAGCGGCGGGTGTGGCCTGGATGGCTAAAAGGAGCAGAGCGAGAGTCGCGGGCGCGAACTTCAGCGCCGCCCGTGAGTGTATCGTGAATCGCGGCATGATCTATCCCCTTGTGGAGCTTTTCGAGGAGCGCGCTACGGTCAGTGTGAGCCTCACAGGCAGGGTGACGGCGCGATGCGACGAAAAGTTCCCCTCAGGGACAAATCCGGCTCTTCACGGCTGAGAACACTGTCACTAGCGTCTGGACTAGACAGTTGGAAGAGCCGGGCGGGGCGCGAACATGTTCCAGACCCAGAACATGCGCGTTATGAGCCAGAGGACATGCGCAAGCAGGAGCCAGCCGAGGAAATTGATCACGTCGGCGAGGGGCGCCACCCCTACATTCGTTATCGCGACGCCGATGATCAAGATGGTCGTAAACAGGGTGCTCACCAGCACGAGCGCGCCCAGCCAAAAATTGCCGGTGTACATCATGCCCAGCCCTGGCGTCACCACTTCGAGCGCCGCCGCGAGAAATCGCGTCCTCGCGCGCACAGTGGACGCTGATGTGACCAGCGGACGTGACGTTACCAACGGCGGCGAGACGGTCACTGGCGCAGGCGTCGCTACAGGCGCGACCTGTGATGCAGGGGCTATTGGTGTGGAGGCTATATGGGCCGCGACCTGCGCCGCGATCTGAGCGGCGAACTCAGGTGTAAACTCGGACGCAGCTTGAGGAGCCGCTTGTGGCGCCGCCTGAGGCATGGCCGGTGAGGCAGACGACGCCTGTGACTGCGGGACGGCCTGCGACACTGGCGCGGGCATGATGAGAGATCCTGGCCCAACCAGTGACGGAATCGTCGGCTCCAGATCGATGCCCTGATCGAAGTTCAGAGGCGAATTCGCCTCATCCACCACCGGGAGTGGCCAATCGACTGGGGCCGCTGCGGTCTCCGCGTGTTGGGGCCAGCCATAGCCTGGCGGTGAGCCCGCAGACATCGGATTGGTGATCGCGGCGCCACAATTGCCGCAATAATTCATCTTTGCGCCTACGCGTTCGCCGCAGTTCCGGCAACGCAGCGCATCCTTCGCTCTTCGCATCCTTTGCCCTCCGCATCCTTGCGAGTGAGCTTTAGGTACATAGCGTATCTAAAATTTTAGCGCGCGGCGCTGCACGGCACAAGAAAGCTGGCGCCGTTTCTGGCTGGTTCACGCTGCTTCAGGCGGTCAACCGGGACAGGCGGGTGGCGCGGCTGGCCAGGCGCCATGCCCAGATCATGCGGATGAGGAGCCAGACAAGATGCGCCAGGAAGAGCCAGAGAAAGAAATCCACCACATCTTCGACCTGCGCGCCATTAGCATTGTTCATGGCGACGCTCACCGCCACGCCGGTGGCAATGAATGTGCTGAGGAGGACGAGCGCCCCCTTCCAGAAGCCGTCGGCATACATCACGCCGAAACCGGGAAAGAGCCACTCCAGCGCCGCCGCCAGCAAGCGCGATTTCGGATAGATGGGGCGTCTCGGCATGACCGGCCGTGGCTGCGCGCGAACAGGTATTGGCCCATAACGCACGGAGGCGCTCGCCCGAGGCGGTGGCGATATGCGGCTCGGCGCAGGAGGGGCCGCTGTGATAACACTCGTATTGCGTGAGGACGAGACACGCGTCTGCGCGTTTTGGGGGACAGCAGGCGCGGTGATCGTGATGGCCGATCCACAATGACCACAGAAGTTCGCTCCGGCCTCCAGTTCCGCCCCACACGTCCGACATCGCCGCATAAACCGCTCGCCCTTCCGCCGCCTTGCGCAGATCGTCCCGGAACGTCTTGTGTTCCTGATGGGATTCTACTCGCCAGTAGGCGTGAGGGCAAGCGTGGTAAGCGCACGGCTTTTCCAAGTCGAGAGAGTGTGTTCTGCCTGGATTACGCCTTATTCGCCAGCATGCGCTCCAGGGCGATCTTGGCCCAGCGCGCCGTCTCTGCGTCCACCGTCACCTGGTTGATGACCTTGCCTTCCACCAGGCTTTCGAGTACCCACGCTAGGTACGCAGGGTGGATACGGTACATCGTCGAGCAGGGGCAGACGACGGGGTCCAGGCAGAAGATCGTCTTATCGGGATGCTCTTTGGCCAGCCGCTTCACCAGGTTGACCTCGGTACCGACCGCCCAGACCGTCCCAGCGGGCGACTCCTCGATCACCTTGACGATGTACTCGGTCGAGCCAGCCAGATCCGCCGCCTCCACGACCTCATGGCGGCACTCTGGATGCACGACGACACGCACGCCAGGATACGCCGCGCGCGCCTCGGCGATCTGCTCCGGGGCGAAGCGCTGATGCGTCGAGCACCAACCCTTCCAGAGGATCACCTTCGCGTCCACCAGCGTCTGGTCATCGTCAATGCCGCCGAAGTCGAGCCGCTGGTTCCAGACCGCGATCTCGTTCTCCGGGATGCCCATCTTGAGCGCCGTGTTGCGCCCCAGGTGCTCGTCGGGGAAGAAGAGCACGCGCCGCCCGCGCGCGAATGCCCAGCGCAGCACTTGCTCGGCGTTGGACGACGTGCAGACGATGCCTCCATGCTTGCCACAGAACGCCTTGAGGTTCGCGGCGGAGTTCATGTACGTCACCGGGATCACCGGCTGCGGCGCGCCCTCTTCGTCCGAGACCTCGTCGCGGTAGAGATCCATCAGCGCGTCCCAGCACTCCTCGACCTCGGCGATATGCGCCATGTCGGCCATCGAGCAGCCCGCCGCCGGATTCGGCAGGATCACCGCCTGATGCGCCGCGCTAAGGATGTCGGCGCTCTCGGCCATGAAGTGGACGCCGCAGAAGACGATGTAGTCCGCCTCCGGACGCTGCTGCGCATATTGCGCGAGCTTGAAGGAGTCGCCGCGCATGTCGGCGTACTTGATGATCTCATCGCGCTGGTAGTGGTGGCCCAAAATGACGACGCGCTCACCCAACTTCGCGCGGGCGGCGGCGATGCGCCGGTCCAGCTCCTCGGCGCTCATCTGCGCATACTCGCGCGGGATGGCGTCGGCGCGCTCGGCCCCGGCGTGGCGGCCACGCGCATGCAGTGCGGCTGGCTCCTGTTTGCGCCACGCATCCAGGCTCGGCAGGATAATGTTCTCCTGGCTCTCGTCACACTCAACCGTCAGTGGCGTGGAAACCACAGGAATCTGCACGCTCATCGTTCCGCTCCCTTCGCGGCGGGATCGAACTCCAGCGAGACGTCGAAGTTCGGCGCCGAGTGTGTCAGCGCGCCCAGCGAGATCAGGTCGACGCCGGTCGCGGCGACGGCGGCCAGGCGCGCAGGGTCCGTCCCGATGGCGCCAGAGGCCTCGATGATCGTTGTCGGCGCGTGCGTGCGAATCCATTCCACGTTGGCGCGCAGCCGCTCGATCGGCATGTTGTCTAGCAAAATCACGTCGGCGCGGCTCTCTACGGCGTCGCTCACCTGCTGCTCGTCCTCGCACTCTACCTCGATGCGCAGCAGGTACGAGGCATGCTCGCGCGCCCGCAGAATCGCCGGACGCACACCACCCGCCGCCGCGATGTGGTTATCTTTGATGAGGACACCGTCGTCCAGCCCAGCGCGATGGTTGCGCCCGCCGCCCATGCGTACGGCGTACTTCTCCAGCGCGCGCAGCCCCGGCGTTGTCTTACGTGTATCCACAATTTGCGCCCGCGTATCCGCCACCGCCGCGCCACAGCGTGCCGTCAACGTCGCAATGCCAGAGAGCCGCCCCAGGAAGTTGAGCGCGACCCGTTCAGCCGTTAGCAGCGCGCGCGCCTCGCCGGTGATCTGCGCCAGCGTCGCGCCCGCCTCCACCGCGTCGCCATCCGCCACCTGCGCCTCGAAGCGCACATTGGGATCGAGCGCGGCGAAGACCCTTTGCGCCAGCGGCAACCCTGCGATGACGCCAGCCTCGCGCGCCACGATGCGCGCCGAAGCCTGCGCGCCTGCCGGAATCGTCGCCTCAGTCGTCACGTCGCCGCGCCCGATATCCTCCGCCAGCGCTCGACGGATGAGATCGGGATCGAAGAGTGGGTCGTAGGCCACTATCTGCTCAGGCATGGGCCACCGCCGTTTCTGTTCCTACGGCGACCGGCTCTCTCGCCGCGTCAGGAATCAGCAGCGTATGCCGCCCATCGCGCGCCATATCGCGGTCGGGATAGTCCAGCCGGTAATGCCCGCCACGACTCTCCGTCCGCGCGAGCGCCGCCGCCACGACCAATTGCGCGACCAGCAGCAGGTTCGCCGTCTCTGGGTCAATCGCCATTCCCTCAGCCAGCGCCCGCAACTCCTCTTGCGCGCTGGTCAGCCCTTCGGCGTCGCGGCGCAGCGAGACCCGCTCCCACATCCCGCGCTGAAGTTGTGCGCGAATATCCGCAGCAATCGAACTTGTAAGGTCCACATGCGGCGCCGCAATTCCTTCGACCGCAATCTCGTCGCCCGGCAACGCAGGCGCAATGGGCCATGGCTCCTGTGATTCACTCGCGATCTGGCGCGCAGCGCGCCTGCCGAAGACCAGCCCCTCCAGCAGCGAGTTGCTGGCGAGCCGGTTCGCGCCGTGTACGCCGGTGCAGGCCGCCTCGCCGACGGCATAGAGTTGCGGCAGGGTCGTGCGCGCCTGGGTGTCCACCACGACGCCGCCCATGAAGTAGTGCGCCGCTGGGGCGACGGGAATCAGGTCAGTGGCGAGGTCCAGCCCGGCGCGCGCGCAGGCCGCCGCGATGGTCGGGAAACGCTCGTGAACCTCCTCAGCGGGCAGATGGCGCAGGTCGAGGAAGGCGCTCGGCGCGCCCTCGGCGAGCATCTCGCTCAGGATCGCGCGCGCGACGACATCACGCGGGGCCAGTTCGCCCTGCGGCGAGTAGCGCTGCATGAAGCGCTCGCCCTTCGCGTTGCGCAGGTAGGCTCCCTCACCACGGACCGCCTCAGAGACCAGGAACGGCTCGCCACGCCCATCGGGCGGCGTCAGCACCGTGGGATGGAACTGCGCGAACTCCAGATCGGCCAGCGCCGCGCCCGCGCGCCACGCCATCGCCATACCGTCCGCTGTCGCCCCCGGCGGATTCGAGGTGCGCAGCCAGAGCCGCCCAGCCCCGCCATTCGCCAGCACGACCGCTTTCCGCGCATGCAAGCGCTCACGTTGGCTCGCGCGCAGCAACTCCACGCCTGCGCAGCGCCCATCTTCCACAATCAGGTCCAGCGCGAGCGTCTGCTCCAGGATCGTCGCATGCGGGCGGCTGCGGATCGCGGCGACGAGCGCGCGCTCGATCTCGGCGCCTGTAGCGTCGCGCGCGTGCAGCACTCGACGGCGGCTGTGTGCGGCCTCCAATGTCAGGTCGTAGTGGGCGGGGACGTTGGGCAGCGCGGTGGCTGGCGCGTCGGCGCGCTCATCAAACTGCGCGCCCATGCCGATTAGCCAGGCGACCGCCTCACGCGCGTCGGCGACGAGCGTCCGTGTCGCGTTCTCATCCACCAGCCCTGCGCCCGCCGCCAGCGTGTCGCGCAGGTGCAACTCGGGATCGTCGTCTAGCCCGACGGCGGCGGCCAGTCCCCCCTGCGCATAGCGGGTGTTGCTCTCGCCCAGCGCCGCCTTGGTAATGAGCGCGACCGAGAAGCCGTCCGGCAACGTCAGCGCAATTGAAAGGCCCGCGATGCCTCCACCGACGATGACGACATCATACATACTGTCTTGTGTTGCGCGATCATCTGCGCCGTTGTGCGGTGAATCGATCGGTGAATTGGTCATGGACGCGCCTCCCGCCGAGGACTTGCAAGGACTCGTGGACGTATGCGCCTCAAGGCGGGCGAGCGCCCCTTCTACAACAGAATACGAACGTGTTAAGAGCAGGTTAGTGTTTAGTGTACGTGATACACTAACTGTGCTGGGAATTATACCACGGTCGGGGAAGGGCGCCAAGGCGTCGCACTGAGGCAGGCGCATAAGACAAACCCCCTATGTCGCATCTCCATGTCAGTTCCTGTTGTTGGATTTGCATGAGAGGTAGATGTGATAGGCGCTCGACCCATCAGCAAGCGCCCAGTTCACCGAAGAGACGCTACGGGCTTTCCCGGACCTTTGCAAATTTCTCTAGACACTCCGAATGATGGTATGATAGAGTAGTCGCATATCCGAGTACGTAGGTAGCAATTGGACTCTGTTTGATTTTTCTTGTGTTGGGGCAAGTTGGTCTGTGGCCACTACACAGCGCTCGTTCTCCCTCTCTTGCGCCGCTCATCGCGGTGGCGTCCAATGCCATCTCGCCGATTCGGATCAATCGCATCTGTTCTAGACCGTCGAGTGTGTCGCATGTTGTATTGTGCGTCGCCCACCCCATGTGAGCTTTAACGAGGAGCGTCTCTGTGTCCGATGAAATCGCGCTGTTTATTGACTTTGAAAACATCCGCTACAGCCTGATCAACGTTCAGCATCGTGAGCCGGACCCACAGGAGTTGATCGGGGTCGCTCGCCAGTTTGGAACGGTTATGGTCGCGCGGGCGTATGCGGACTGGCAGCGGCAGCCAGACTTCTTCAAAGGAAGCCTGACCGCAGCGATGATCGACCGGGTTGATTGTCCCG